>PCTP01000142.1:8786-13439 GCA_002770795.1 Gammaproteobacteria bacterium CG22_combo_CG10-13_8_21_14_all_40_8
TTAATATTTTAACTAAACAAGCATTCAGCCCCTATCCTGTACATATATTCAATGATAAATGGAGTATAGAAGGTGTAGGTCTCAATATAAATTTAGAAAAACAGTCCATAGAAATACTTGAAAGAGTGTACTCAAGCAATGATATCCAAAATCATTAAACCCCATCTAGGCTTGCTCATTGGGCTATTAGTTTATGCTCAATTTGTGAGAGGGGCGGAAGAGGCAGCGCCGCTAACGCCCTCAAAAGCATCCACTAAGTTAGAAATTTCATCCGACAATTGGAAAGCCGATCAAAAAACCGGTACTTATCATTACAAAAAAAATGTCATCCTCAAATGGGGTGAAGTTAAAGTGACGGCAAATACATTATCTCGCCAGATAAATACCCAAACCCAACTGGAAGAGATTGTGGCAGAAGGTATGCCTGTTGTATTAACATTCACCGATCCCAAGACAAAAAAAACGGTTTTTGCCCGTGGTCAAGACTTTACATTTGTCACTCCCAATAACCATATTATCTTAAAAAACAAGGCATCACTCACCATCTCTCAGGGCGAAACCATTGAAACAGACATTCAGGCCAGACAGATTGACTTGCATTTAGACGGTTCAAAAATTGATTCCGTGGAAGCCGCAGGTAAACCGGTAAGATTTAGTCATCAACTGGTCAATGGCAAACGAACACAAGCACAAGCACAACAATTAACCCTTGAGTATGCGGCTCAAAAAGTCCATTTGATAGGTGCAAAAGTAGAACAGGGAACAGATACCTTCAAGGCAGAATCCCTTTATTTTGATGTTTTATCAGGGCAACTCAGTGCCTCTGGTGAAGGTGAGAATAGACCTTCTATGATCTTAGATATCCCCACCAATAAACCAGAAAAAACTAAAGTCGATGTTATAGTACCCAATAATACTGAGTCTTCAATGGAAACGCATGAACCCCCTGTTCCACCCAATACACAGGGAGAGGAAAATCAACTATGAGCTGCTTAATTGCAAATCATTTGGCCAAAAGCTATAACAAAAAGAAAGTTGTTTCTGATGTTTCTTTAAAAGTAAACACCGGACAAGTCGTCGGATTATTAGGTCCTAATGGGGCAGGTAAAACAACCTCATTTTACATGATCGTGGGTATGATTGGCCCAGATCATGGGGAAGTATTCCTCGACGATAAAGATATCACCCAGATCAGCATGCACGAACGCGCTAAATTGGGCATTGGTTACTTACCTCAAGAAGCGTCTATTTTTCGTAAATTAACCGTTGCTGAAAATATCATGGCCATTCTAGAAACCAGAAATTTGCGTCGTGGCCAATTGCAAGAAAGATTAGATATGTTATTGGAAGAGTTCCATATCAACCATATTAGAGATAGCCTAGGTATGAGTTTATCTGGCGGTGAAAGACGCCGAGTGGAAATTGCTCGTGCCCTAGCTGTCGATCCTAAATTTATCTTGTTAGATGAACCTTTTGCAGGTGTCGACCCCATCTCTATTATGGACATCAAGAATATTATTGAACATCTACAAATGCGTGGACTGGGTGTTCTTATTACCGATCACAATGTAAGAGAAACTCTAAGTGCTTGCCAATACGCTTATATTGTCGATAATGGCGAACTTATCTGTGAGGGTGATAAGGAAACCATTGTGAACAATCAAAGAGTTCGTGATGTTTATCTCGGCGAGCATTTTTCGCTCTAGCAACAAAATATCCCAAAGAAGTTTCTCATTTTTTTATTGACTACTACTACTACTACTACTACTATAGTGCACTGGATTGTACTTCAATCAACTATTAATTTTAACCTTCAAATCAATAGGAAGTAACCATGAAAAAAACGATTAAAATGAATATTTGGCTTTCATTACTGGGTATTTTATTCGCAGGATCGCTGATGGCAAATTCTTTCGAAGAAAAAATTTCTGAAAAAACCATAAATTGTCAAACAAGCTGTGTAGAAATCACCAAAATTGGCCATAAATTTTATGTGATTGTCAAAGATCAATCAGGGATTACCTTTGATATTATTGGTCTTAATTTGCCAGAAAACGCCCAGCCTTTGGTCTCGTTTAAAAACACAAATAATCAAAGCATTCAGGGCGATGAAGGTGGTACAGGTGCGGGAGATGATGGAAGCTCTTCGACCACAACCACCACCTATAGAACAACGACTGAAGTTATTACAGTTACCACCATTCTATACTTTAATGCCAGTGGTCAACTTATAGATATTGAGGTTGTTGAGAAACGCCACCCTTTAAATGAGATGATGAAGTAATTCTGAATTATTCCTTTGACCGTTGATGTTGATTCCAATGTCAACGGCTCCCCTTTCAATCTCACTTTCAATCTCACTTTCAATCTCATGTCAATCCCCTTCCAAAAACCACCTTCAAAAACATTTGAAGTGCTAAATTTTTGACAAACCGAAGACAAAATACTCTGCATAGACTATGATTAAGTTATAAGAACAATTTTTAAAAGGCACCCCAGCACATTGATGAAGCCAGCATTACAACTCAAAATGGGTCAACATCTCACCATGACCCCTCAATTGCAGCAAGCAATTCGTTTGTTACAATTGTCCACATTGGATCTACAAGCTGAGATCCAAGAGGTATTAGAAACCAATCCACTATTAGAAATTGACGAAATCGACAATTTAACCCCCAATCATCAAGAACAATCCGAGTTTTCTGATAATAATGAATCATCCCATGACGCCGCTTTAGAAAAGAATTCTAGTGACGATAGTTCTCTAGAAGCTTTTGAGGCCCTTGAAAAAAACAATTTGCTCGATGAAACACCCCTAGATCAAAATACAGATGATGGGAATGCAGACTTTTGGGAAGCCTCAGCACCCTCTAGTTCAGGTCAAAGAGACGCAGAGTCTGAAGCGGAATACTATGGAAGTGCTGCAGAAACCCTACAGGATCATCTGCTATGGCAACTTAATCTCACGCCATTTAGTCAATTTGATCAGATTATTGCATTGGCACTAATTGACAGTATCAATGACGATGGCTACCTCACTAGCTCTATAGAAGAAATTCTCAGTAGTTTACAATCTGATGAGTATGACTTTGAACTAGATGAGATTGAGGCGGTATTGCATCGCATTCAGCATTTCGACCCCTTAGGTATCTGTGCCAGAAATCTCAGCGAATGTCTGATCTTGCAATTATCTCAATTCCCTGATGACTCAGCGGTTATTCAATTCTCCAGAGAGTTAATTTTAAATCATTTAGAATTGTTAGGACAAAAAAACTACAAACAAATTCTAAAAGTCACCAAAAAATCAGAACCAGAATTAAAGCAAGCATTAGAATTTATACAATCTCTCGATCCAAAACCAGGCGCACGAATCTGCCCAATTCAGGAACAATATGTGATCCCTGATGTTTATGTGCGTAAAATCAAAGGACGTTGGCAAGTTGCCTTAAACCCTGAAGTAGCACCTAAAATACGCATCAACCAGACCTATGCTGATATGCGTAATAAATCCTGTTCAACGGCTGACAGTCAATTTATCAAAGGACATCTTCAAGAGGCTAAGTGGTTTATTAAGAGTTTAGAAAGTCGCAATGAAACTTTGTTAAAAGTTTCACAAAAAATTGTCGATGAACAACAAGGTTTTTTTGATTATGGTGAAGAGGCCATGAAACCCTTGGTTTTAAGCACCATTGCTGAAGCGGTTGAAATGCATGAGTCGACGATTTCAAGAGTCACCACTCAAAAATACCTTCATTCACCTAAAGGAATTTTTGAGTTAAAGTTTTTCTTCTCAAGCCACGTGAATACCTCAAGCGGTGGTTCTTGTTCCTCAACGGCGATTCGCGCACTACTTAAAAAGCTCGTCGATGCTGAAAACCCTGGCAAACCGCTCAGTGATTCGAAATTAGCCAACATATTGACAGAACAAGGTATTATGGTTGCACGAAGAACTGTTGCCAAATATAGAGAATCATTAAATATTCCCTCTTCCAGTGAACGAAAAACACTGATTTAGGTCAAAAATTTTAGTAAGTTATTTTGTATAATGATATTAAGAGCTTTAAAAAGATAAACCCACAAGCAATTTTCGGCGGTGGCTATCAGTCACTTTTTTTAACCTCAATCCTAAAAGGAATGAAATCATGCAAGTAAACATCACCGGACACCATGTAGAAATAACCACTTCTCTAAACGACTTTATTGTAGAGAAATTCAAAAAATTGGAACGTCATTTTGAATATATCATTAACACTCAGGTGATTTTAACAGTCGAAAAACTGGCACAAAAATCAGAAGCTATTTTAAAAATTCGTGGTGGTGAGGTTTTTGCTGAATCTACCTCGGAAGATATGTATGCCTCTATCGATACACTAGTCGACAAACTGGATAGACAACTTTTAAAACATAAGGAAAAATTAACCGCCCACTAAATTTTACGGGGACAGTATTTTCTAATTAACCAATGAGCCTGAAAGTAGTGGTGTCATTTAAGCTCTATTTCGGTATGCTCCAAAGATTTGTTCAAATAATTTCACTCGATCAGCTTGTAGTCGTTTTGCAGCTTCATTATTGCTCATTTCCATGGCGACCTGTTCGAGTGTTTCAAAGGTTACTCCTGGCTTCAAATATTTTTTGCTCGGGGAGAGATTTTAA
>PCTP01000142.1:13462-13663 GCA_002770795.1 Gammaproteobacteria bacterium CG22_combo_CG10-13_8_21_14_all_40_8
CTTTAACTCTTTCTAACTTGGGCCATGTCGGTGGGCAATCAGTTATCTTCATAAATGGAAAATTCCATATGTTTTATCATACCGGTGACTCTATTCCTAACCATATTTACCATGTGATTTCCGATGATGGTATCAACTGGAGCTGTGAGGGTGACTGCAATGTTTTATCGACTTCAAGTGAAGGCTTTGACTCTTACATGG
>PCTP01000142.1:13676-15873 GCA_002770795.1 Gammaproteobacteria bacterium CG22_combo_CG10-13_8_21_14_all_40_8
AGTCATCAACTATAACTCCAATCTTTATCTTTTTTACACCGGTCATAACGGTAACCTCTGGCAGATTGGTCTCGCTAGCGAGCAACCAATTGTTGTTTACAACAAACCGCCAATTATCATCATTCCCGGTCTCTTTGCTTCGTGGAATAAAGAAGCAATTATCTACAACAAAACCGTCACCTATTCTGACTGGCGTCTTAACGCTTTTGTCAAGGAATATAAGGGTTTAAAAGAAAGTTTGATTAATCTTGGTAATAAAGAAAGTGAGGATTTTTACATATTTCCTTATGATTGGCGTCAACCAGTCGAACAAACGACCGATGACTTAAATAACTTTCTTAAAGAAAAAATTTGGAATAAAAAACCTACGCAAAAAATAAATATTGTTGGTCATTCACTGGGCGGGTTGGTCGGTCGGGTCTTTAGTCAAAAATACCAGGATAAAATTAATCGAATTATTTCTGTTGGTACTCCACATCAAGGAGCGGTTCAGGTTTACAAGCCAATCGAAGCCGGGCAACTTGATCGAGATAACACTTTTTTATGGTTAGCCGAAAAATTGATACTAATTTTAAATAAGTCAACCCTTGAGGACGATAAAGAAATAATCAAAAAACGATTTCCGGTAACCCTGGATCTTTTTCCCACCTTTAATTTTCTTAAAGATACCGATAATAACGAAATCTCGTCTAGTGATTTGACAATTAAAAATAACCTTCTCTTAAAATATAATCAAACATTTTCACAAATCTTCCCTTTTTTCTTTGCTATTTATGGCGAAAAGGATTCGCAAACGCCCGCCGGATATGTGGTTGAACCAGCCAATACGATCAATAAATTGTTTGGTAACTACATAGATGGTCAACCTAAATCGGTTTTTTATGGAACCGGCGATTATACGGTTTTATCAAAAAGTTCCAATTTTGACGAGGATTCCGAAAAACTTAATCTTGATCACGGCGAAATTGTCGCCGATTCATCGGCTATTAAAAAAATCTTCTCACTACTTAATCTTTCTTTTCAAGATAATCAAATCACCGCTGGGGAAAAAACCGTTATTTCCCCATCGTTAATTTTTATTATTCGTTCGCCGGCGGAAATGACGGTAAAATATACTGATCAAGAGTTTCATGAAGATGACAGTTTAATCTTTATTCCCAATGCTCAAACCGGTAGTTACCAACTCAGTGTCCAAGGAACCGATGTCGGCAAATATACCATTAATGTCGGCCAAATCGCTGAAGACAATGAAGTTTGGGAAGAGATTAACGGAGAGATTAAAAAATCACCGCCATCATCACAAACCGATAGCTACATAATAGAATACAACCGTTCAAAAGCTAATTCTTTTCTACCCACGCCGACTCCGATTCTAACTTTGACACCGACACAATCAGCTAGTCAAACAACGTCATCGATATCAACGAATACAACAGAATCACAATCGCTTGAATCAAATAACAGTGAACAACAAAACTCTTCAAAAAGTAGCCTGGAAGCTAATAAAAATATTCAAGATTTTCAAGAATTGTTAAAACCTCTATCTCAAGTATTAGGTATAACAAAGAAAAAAACCGATCAACCGCAAAAAACTGATAAAGAAAATCCATTTCTAAAAGTTATCTTACCTTCTTTTATTACCTCAACTGCTGGTGTCATTGGTTATATTTTGAAGAAGCGTTTTTCAAAGAAGTAGCGGAGGGCTGACTACTTGCCCGAACAAAGCCCGCCGACTGTGTCCTTCCGTAGCCAAAGGCGAAGGAAGGAGTCGGGTAATATTCAACTTATAGCCTCACAAAAGCTTTTTATAGGTATTGACTTTAAGCTCGGAATGAAGTATATTTATGACATAAACGCCTCGTCCATGCGCAAGCCCGACGAGGTTTTTTTTGTTATACTTATTTCATGAACAATATAGTTTTGTTTATCGACGGGGAAAACTTCCTTCATAAAGTTGAGGATGTCTTGAAGATAATAGCACCCCCGGAGTGAAATGGATCACTACATCTTCCTAGGTAGAAACTAAACAGAATAGTGTAATAAATTAATTAAGTTTTTATAACAACCTAACTGATATATTTTGTAGCGTATAGTCCGTTGACATGTGCCTCATCTTTCTTCTACTCTTTCAGTATGCCTACTCGTGCTGATGTCTTTTTTAATGGCGGTTTTTACCATATTTATAATAAAAACATTG
>PCTP01000046.1:0-1439 GCA_002770795.1 Gammaproteobacteria bacterium CG22_combo_CG10-13_8_21_14_all_40_8
TGACTATTCGCCTCAATCCATCGAAAAATCTGACTCAAACAGACTTGTCCTCGCTACGATCGCTATTCTCGGACAGGCTCCTAGGAACAAAAAAAATCAGGACTAACGATATCAATTGTTAATCCTGATAGACAAACTAAAGGTTAAAGTATTTATTTAGTCGGTTCAGTGATCGCGTTCATTTGCAAGGTTACGGCTGTTTGCGCCAACAATCTTCCATTGACAGTCGTGCCTGTATTCACAGCGATCATGGTTTTACCCAAGACAACCCCTTCAAAATGCGCATTGGTGCCTAGAGTGACCGCACCAGCAACCTGCCAAACAATGTTCTTGGCTAAAGCACCACCAGCTAATGTCACCTTAGCAGCATTCGCTTCAATTAAAGTACCCGCGACTTGAAAAATCCAAGTATCTGTTGGACTACCAGAAATTGTCACATCCGTTGAAATATTAACGCCTGTCGACCATTTATACAGACCGGGAGCAAGCGTTAAACCACCAATTTCACCTGCACCTAATTCATTAAAATCCGCTGGTAACCGTCCAGCTGCATCATCATAGGCAAATCCCATCGCGCCGACGGCTGATGATAATAGACTAGGAGATGTTGTGGCACAAGGTAAAGGACCTGCAGCGTCAACAGTATAAACCTGACCCGTTACTTCATCACAACTCAATAATAAGGCTGCACCAGTAATGGGACTTGTACCGACATCGCCTACTATCGCAGAGCGATAAACATCGGTAATGCCCGATTGGCTTAAAATCGTAAAAGAACCTGCGCTACCAAGATTTATAGAGGGAGGTCCTTCACCTGCAAATGCATTGCCAGCTAATAAAGCGCTAATGGCCAAAGGTAGTAACATTTTTGTTGATTGAGTTTTAGTTATAGTTGTCATATTTCCCTCCAAGAGAAATTAAGAGGCGATTGAACAATTAGGCATAACGCCCTTGTCTATCACTTTTAGAGTAAAGATATTCAAAAACAGCACGCTGAAAACTTTCAAATGAAACGCTGCTAATGAATGGTAACTGCTTAATGAAAAATAATGGAGGTGCTTTAACGATTGATGTTAATTAGTTTCCATAAGTGTAGTTTGCATTGATTTAACCCTGAGTTCTGTATGCCAGCATACTTATCCCGTATATGGACTTCACCTATTTTACAATGTTATTTTGACCAAATTAAAATGCGTGCGTATGTGCGGTTTTTATTTGAAGGAGCTACCTTCCCTTTGATGTTTTCCAGCACTTCTCGCTCAATTGAGGAGCTTCGTATTTAGTGGCTTACAGCCTGGTTCAAAATAAAATTTTCGCGATATTTTTGTGGTCTCCGAATTTATTTCAAAAAATGCTTAACCGTTTTATTTAACAAAAAAATTCCCGCTTGTCAGAACTGTACCGTTTTGCCTTGCCTGCCGTTTTTCAATGCCACACAG
>PCTP01000046.1:1454-7927 GCA_002770795.1 Gammaproteobacteria bacterium CG22_combo_CG10-13_8_21_14_all_40_8
ATTTTTGGAGCGATGCTCGTTTGACTCGGATAGAGGTTCTCATGAAGTCGAAAAAATACTTAAGCTTCGAACCCTTACGACGAACATTTTCAGATCACCTTCTGGCTATTCAAGATCATCGGCATGAGGCTCGTTGTGACCACAGTTTACACGACGCCCTAATGAGTGGTTTTGCCTGTATGTATTTTCAAGATCCCTCTCTGGTACAATTTCAGCAACGGATGCAGGAACATGAAAACCGAAATAATCTGCGCACATTATTTGCTGTTGAGACGATCCCCAAAGGTTTAAAGTGTGTGTCCCAGGCCAATTTCCAGGCCAATTTCGTGTCCCCGGCCAATTTCGCCAGGCCATCCTCCAGGCCATCGTTAAAGGACATTGCCTGACATCGCTGATTCGCTCAATTCAAGGGTCAAGGATAAATTTCAGACTTTTTGATCCATCATTTTCAGATTGATAGGGTATATCCCCCTAATTTCTGATTAATCGCGAATACTTATTGCATTTCACTCAATAATCAATAAACTGGCGGTGGAGTTGGCCGAGCAGTCGCTGCCATGTTCACTTGTGTTTCATGGGAGAGGAAAGTCCGGACTTCATAGGGTAAGGTGCCAGGTAACGCCTGGAAGGCGCGAGCCTATGGAAAGTGCCACAGAAAATATACCGCCCAATTTATTGGGTAAGGGTGAAATGGTGCGGTAAGAGCGCACCGCGCTGGTGGCAACATCAGTGGCAGGGTAAACCCCACCTGAAGCAAGACCAAATAGGGTTCCAAAGTCGTGACCCGCGATGGAACCGGGTAGGTTGCTCGAGAAACTTGGTGACAAGTTTCCTAGATGAATGACTGTTCTCGACAAAATCCGGCTTATGGCCAACTCCAATTTCTTAAAGGTAGAGACTGCAACCAGCTCTTTACTTGCCGTCTCTCTCTTGAACACCCTCTCATTATTCTAGAATTCACATTAACTTTGCGATCTAATTATCTGATTTAATTTTAGTCCTTTAGTTTAGTGATTCCTTTCTTGAAAAATTGCTGCTAAGTCCTTGTGTTTTCGATAATAAATTCGCTTTGTTTGGCCCTTATTTCCTTGACAATACTGCCCTTTGCTACCTATAGTGTCATATAGTGTAGTATTGTGTCAGAAAATGGTGGAAAAGGTTCTATAAATCAACTTTTTTACTCAAAACAGACCTAAAAAGACCAAAAAAAACAATCAGGAGTTGTTGCAAAAGTGTTTAGGGGTGCACATTCAATTCAATTAGATGCCAAAGGTCGCATTGCGATGCCGGCACTTTATCGCAAAAAATTGCTGGATGAATACAACGGAGAATTAGTCATTACTAAGCATTTGGTCGATCAATGTTTGGTTTTATATCCATTGCCTCGATGGGAAGAGTTAGAAAACACCCTTGCAGGTCTCTCGTCGACCAATCAAAAACATCGGGCGATTAAAAGAATTTTATTAGGTAATGCCTCAGATGTGCAGTTAAAAAACGAACGTATCATGATTCCTTCCATCTTGCGTGAAATGGTGGGGTTGCAAAAGCAGATATTTTTGGTGGGTGATGGTAAGTCATTTCAAATCTGGGATAAGGATCAGTGGAATGCCCAGATGGAAGAAGATCAAACCTTACTCATTGAGTCAACAGATTCTGAACAATTGCCAGATTTACCCTTTTAGAGGTGACCGTGGAACTCCATCAAACCGTTCTCTTGGAAACTGCTGTTAAGGGTCTGGATATCAAGGCGGATGGCATTTACATAGATGCCACTTTTGGGAGAGGGGGGCATAGTCAGCTGATCCTTAGCAAACTCAATGAAGATGGAAGGCTTATTGCAATAGATCGAGATCCAGAAGCTGTTGCCTTTGCCAGACAAGAATATGCTCAAGAAAAACGCTTTGAAATTGTGCACTCATCTTTTTCTGATATTAAAGCCATAGTTGAGAGCAAAAACTTATTAAACGGCATTGATGGAATCCTATTGGATTTAGGGGTTTCCTCTCCTCAGCTAGATGACGCTGGAAGAGGTTTTAGCTTTATGAAAGATGGCGAGCTGGATATGAGAATGGATACCTCTACTGGGCTGAGTGCCAAAGAATGGTTGGCTAGCGAGAAGGAAGACAAAATTGCCGATGTACTGTGGAAATATGGCGAAGAACGGTTTAGCCGACAAATTGCCAAGGCGATAGTTGAACAACGAGAAAAAAAACCTCTTGAAACAACCAAAGAATTAGCCAGCTTAATTGAAAGTGTTTTACATAGAAGAGAAAAAAATAAACATCCTGCAACTCGCAGTTTTCAAGGCATCAGAATTTATATTAATGATGAATTGGGCGAAGTAGAAAAAGTACTGCAATCTTCTATAGCTTGTTTAAAAAGTGGTGGTCGACTCAGTGTGATTAGCTTCCATTCATTAGAAGACAGGATTGTTAAAAGATTTATTAGAGATCAGAGTAAAGGCAAACCCGTACCCCGTGAAATTCCTATTACTGAAGAATTCTCGGGTGCATTAAAAGGCATTGGCAAAGCCATGAAGCCAGATGATAATGAAGTAAAACATAATGTGAGAGCTCGAAGTGCTGTTTTGCGAGTCGCAGAAAAAAAATGACCAAAGAGTCAAAAAAAAATAAATTAAGTCGAGATAACCATTCATTGTTAATGACAATTTTGGTGGACTTGTTCTCTCAAAGAAAAACATTATTATTGCTAGTTCTCTTGGTTTCAATAAGTGCGATTGCAGTCACTTGGAGTACTCAAAAAGCGAGAGAATTGAATTCTCAATGGGCAAAGTTGGTAGATAATCGTAATAAAATTAATGTAGATTGGAGAAAACTGCGTCTGGAGTATCGCGCACTGGCAGAACATTCAAGAATAGAAAATCTTGCTAGGAAAAAACTCAATATGCAACCGGTAACCGCTGATAAAGAGAAAGTCATTCGATGAGCAGTTTTGAAGATACTCAACGCTTGGCGCAAACAATGGCTCGCGAAAGCAGGGATCGCGAAGGTCTGCGTCCAAAAACTCAGGATAAAAGCAAACCTGTTTTTTTGCGCGCCCGTTTTATTTTTTTAGCAATCATCCTATCAACACTTCCCACAGCCGTTTTAGTGAGAGCAGCCTATATACAAATGGTCACTGCAGATTTCTTAAGAGATCAAGGTGATTCTAGAAGTATGAGATTAACCCAATTATTGGAGCCAAGAGCCACTATCACTGATCGTCATGGTGAGGAATTGGCGGTAAGCATTCCCTCAGAATCCTTATGGGTTGATCCCGTAGAGGTTTTATCAGCGCAGGAAACTTATCCCACTTTATTTACTAGTGAAGGTTGGAAGCAACTAAGCCATATGATCGATATGGAACCTAATGTGTTAACGGATTGGGTGACCACCAGAGGTAAGCGACGATTCTCATATTTGAAGCGGCATTTAAGCCAAAATCAAGCTGAAGTGATTCGAGCGTTAAAATTACCCGGCATGCATTTAATGGCAGAAGCGCGAAGATTTTATCCTACAGGAGAAGTATCTGCTCATATCACAGGTTTTACCAATGTGGATGGTAAAGGTTTAGAAGGCGTGGAACGCTCCTATGACAAATGGTTAAGTGGAGAGCCCGGTAAGGTTTTGGTGAGAAAAGATTTGTTAGGTAATGTGATTGAAAGCGCTCAGATATTAAAAACACCCAAAAGTGGAAATGATTTAACACTGAGTATAGATAACCGTATTCAGACCATTTCTTACATGGAACTTAAAAAAGCTTATCAACAAAATCATGCGGATTCTGCTTCTGTTGTTGTGTTAGATATTGAAACTGGCGAAATTTTAAGTATGGTTAATCAACCCTCTTTCAATCCCAATTATCGTGAAACTTTGGATGTTCAAGCTTTACGTAACCGAGCTGTGACAGATGTTTTTGAACCAGGTTCTACCTTGAAACCTTTTACTGCATTAGCTGCATTACAGAGTGGAAAGTTTACGCCTGAAAGTATGATTGATACCAGGGCAATGAAAGTAAATGGATATTGGGTGGGCCGCGCTCATCATGATGGTGTGTTATCCGTGGCTGATATTATCAAAAAATCGAGTAATGTAGGCGTGACAAAAATGGCCTTATCCTTACCAGAAGACGAGTTTTTGGATATGTTTGCTGAGTTAGGTTTTGGTTCTGATACTGGTTCTGGATTTCCTGGTGAAAGTATGGGGGTTTTTCGAGAAAGAAAGCACTGGTCTGATATTGAAAAAGCTACCTTATCTTTTGGTTATGGGATCAGTGTCACGGCACTACAGTTAGCAAAAGCATATGCTGTATTAGGTTCTGGAGGGATATTACGTCCAGTCACTTTTATTAAACAAGAGAAGAAAGCGCCTGGGAAAAGAATTTTTAGCGAGAAGCTGACCAGAGAAGTGTTAGCCATGATGGAAAAAGTGGTGCAAGAAGGAGGGACTGGAACTAAGGCAAACTTGGAGAGTTATCAAGTGGCTGGAAAAACGGGTACAGCGATTAAGGCTAAATCTGGTGGATATGGTGATGATTATATTGCGGTTTTTGCTGGCGTGGCACCTATGTCCAAACCCAGATTAGCCATTGTGGTGATGGTGAATAATCCCAAAGGCGATACCTATTATGGTGGCGAATTGGCCGCTCCTGTATTTGCAGCCATTATGGAGCGAAGTCTGCGATGGCTTGATGTGCCTCCCGATAAAAAAGTGACGCCACTGATGCTGGTTCAGAATAAACCTGTTGAGAAAAAAATCAGCAAAATCTTAGCAGGGGTGGCTCAATGACGCACCCTTTAGTGTTAAAAGAATTATTAAAATTAATGCCCGATCATCAAGCTTTTGGTGATATGAGTCAATCAATTCAATGCGCCACCCTGAGCAGTAAGGAATCCACCCAAGGTTGCGCATTTATCGCTGTGCCTGGTGCAATGGTGGATGGCAGAGATTATATCAAACAGGCTGTTGAGAATGGCGTGACAGCCGTATTTTGTGAAGAAAATGGTTTAACTCCTGAGCAACAAAAAATATTAAACCAATTAACTATTCCTTGGATACTTGTTAAAAAATTAAGCTTAAAAATTGGCATTATAGCCAATGCAATCTGTGGAAACCCTGCTGCCAAAATGAAGTTGATCGGTATCACAGGGACCAATGGGAAAACTTCCATCTGTCAATTATTGGCTCAAATTATTTACCAGTTGGCTGGTGAATGTGGGCAAATGGGAACCATAGGTAATGGATTAGTCAATCGGTTGGTTGAGAGTATCAATACCACATCAGAAGCTATTACTATACACAAAAATTTGGCCAAAATGCTGGAAGCTGGTGCTCGATATGTTGCCATGGAAGTTTCCTCTCATGCGCTGGCTCAAGGTCGAGTGGAAGGGTTACATTATGAAGTGGCTGTATTTACCAATCTAACCAGAGATCATCTTGATTATCACCAAAATATGCAAGATTATGCAGAAGCCAAGCGTAAACTTTTTCTGGATCAAACATTGCCCTTTGTCGTCATAAATGCTGATGATGCATTTGGTTTAAAATTATTAGCCGATCCTGAAATTACCAGTAAAAAAATTGCCTATAGTACAAAAAATAATCCCATCAATATTCCAAAAATATTTGGTGTTGTACGAGCCAGTGAAGTGCAATATAAACCTAAAGGTATGAGCTTTAATTTAGAAACTCCTTGGGGGGATCAGCAGGTTGAATTAGGGCTATTGGGTGAGTTTAATTTATCGAATTGTTTGGCTGTTATTGGCGTGTTGGGGTGTTTGGGATTTGATAGATCTGAGTTTATCTCGAGTCTCGAGCAACAAAAAGCTATACCAGGAAGAATGGAATGTTTTGGTGGTGGTGGAAAGCCAAGTGTCGTTGTTGATTATGCGCATACGCCCGATGCTCTTGAGAAAGCTTTGCTAGCATTGCGTGCTCATGCCAATGGAGAAATTTGGTGCATATTTGGATGTGGTGGAGATCGTGATCCTGGCAAGCGCCCTATGATGGCATTAGCAGCGGAAAAATATGCTGATCATCTTATTATTACCGATGATAACCCTAGGAACGAAGATGGCAATTTGATCGTTGCCGATATTTTAAGCGGTTTAAAACGAGCAGGTTTTGCGGTAGTTGAAAGAGACCGCAATAAAGCGATTCGATTAGGCATTTTGAATGCGAAACCCAATGATATTGTCTTGATTGCAGGTAAGGGGCATGAAACTTACCAATTGATCCAAAATGTTAAACACGCTCATTCTGATCGTGAGTTTGTACAACAGCAATTACAGGGAGTCATTGCATGAAAATATGGCTCTCTGAAATTGCTAAACTAGTCCACGGACAATTAATGGGAGATGACTTTTTAGTTGAAGGTGTTTCTATTGATAGCCGTCAACTTAAGCCCAATGATTTATTCATTGCCATTAAGGGCGAGAGGTTTGATGGGCATGATTTTATCCAGCAAGTTTTCAG
>PCTP01000046.1:7939-8675 GCA_002770795.1 Gammaproteobacteria bacterium CG22_combo_CG10-13_8_21_14_all_40_8
AGGTGTATTAATTAGAAAAAATTATGAAGTTGATGCTATCAAGGATATCAATAGTTTTCGTGCAATTTTGGTAGACGAACCTCAAAAAGCAATGACTCAATTGGCAGAGTATTGGCATCAGAAATGTGCCACAAAAACCATTGGCGTCACTGGAAGTGTCGGTAAAACCACTGTAAAAGAAATGCTGGCACAAATGGCAAAAAATCAGGCTCAGTTTGTTGTCACTAAGGGAAACTTTAATAATGAAATTGGATTACCTCTCACTTTATTTAGAGAAACTGAACAGGACCAATTGGCGATTTTAGAGCTTGGCGCCAGTGCTGTGGGTGAAATTGCCAGACTGAGTAAAATTGCTCATCCAGAAGTTGCTATTATTACCCGGATTGGCGCAGCTCATCTTTCTGGATTTAGCTCAATTGAAAATATTTGTCAAGCTAAAAGCGAACTTTTTCAAGCCTTACCAAATAATGGATATGCCATTGTGAATATGGATCTGCCCATGTCAAATGCACTGCTACAAGCCTCAAATCATTGCCATCAAATAAGAGTTTCCATCGCCGAAAATGCCCATGATATTGCAGACGTTTGGCCTGTGAGTATTGTCGCTAAAACAGATAAAACCGAATTGACCTGTATGGTGAATAAACAAAAAATTGAAATGATCATTCCTCTGCCAGGCCAACATAATGTGATGAATGCCTTGCTAGCATTATCTGGCATTTTTGTGTTGGGATAT
>PCTP01000143.1 GCA_002770795.1 Gammaproteobacteria bacterium CG22_combo_CG10-13_8_21_14_all_40_8
TGGAAATTGGATGGACGCCATTTTCTGGCGAGAACCTGATAACTCATAATAATGTCATTCAATGAAGCGATAGCTGAATATTAACATGACCAGCAAAAGAATGGCATGCCTGATTTTCTTTGTTGTGGGAAAAAATGTGTGTGAAACAAAATCATCTAGGAGATTGTTCAGGAAGAAATATATGGTGGCAACTTTGCCAGCCACACCCCGGCACATGAGTCAATCTCTACCGTTGCTCCCTTCCGGGCCTGGCGGGGTTCGAAATCTATCATTGCGAGGGGACCAACAAAGTCACCATAACTTAAGCGCGTGTACTATGCCTGAAAATCGATCCAAACTCAAGGGTGAATTTATGGTTTTTTTGAGTATTAGAGATAAAGCTTGTCGCTAAATTTTATTCTCCGTCGCATGAATGTGGCCTTTAATTAAAATAGAACAATAAAGATGATGTTGAGGATTAGGGATAATGATTTTTTTGGGTTAATCTTATAATCATCCGCCTGAACTCTGAAACAAGCATTTTGAGGTAGCACGCGATATAAAATTCCACACCCAATTCAATTTGGCACAAGGTTAAATTGAATTGGGTGGAAGGCATATTATCTATAGGACTTATGGCAGTAACTCAAACACAGTATGAATACACAATTCAATATGCTTTCAGCAGGCCAACTTTAATTTATTGATTCTAAAAAATATCAATGACTACTCTCAATAAATGCCGCTACATCCTTTTTAAACTTCTTCAAACTCTCAGGATTCACATACATCATATGTCCTGCATCATAATAAGCCTCGCTAATATTACTGCGTAATTTAGGCGAAATATTCAAATGATTAATAAGATACTTAGTCGTGAAATAAGGTGTTGCCAAATCATAATAACCTTGTTGAAATAATACTTTCATGTGAGGGTTTTGAGTCATTGCATAGGCTAAATCAATGGAAGTGTTGGCTATAGGGTTTTTAAAACCTACGCCAGGTTGTATATGTCCCCAATCCCATTTATCAAACACATCACCAAACACAAAGTATTTTTGGTCAGCAGGGACATGTAAATCTTTGGCGTAATAATCCATAAAACTAGCAAGATAAGATGGCCCGATGGCAGTGGTCATTGGATCATACATCATGGTATCTTTGTTTAGACCAATGCTAAGACCGATAAATCTAGAGTCAATCCGTCCAGTGGTCTCACCTCGATCTCTTAATAATTCTTTGGTGAATTGCTGGTGACCAACCCGTAAGTTCGCTCTATCCCAATAGGCCTCTGATAATCCTGTATATTGATGAAGCTTTACTAATATGGATTGCCGGGTTTTAGGATCAAGCAAGGCGCCTTGCATTAAAGCTGAGGCATATTCACCGACAGCAAATTTTTCAACTTGTGCTAGGAATTGCTCACGATCTTTAGGTTGCTCCGGCAAAGCTTTATGGTAAAAAGCCGTGGCAGCAAAGGTGGGTAAAAACAACAGGTGAGGTAAATCAAGTCCGTCTATATCAAAACCTGTGACAAACTCTAAAAATGGAGACACTAAAATAACACCATTCAATGCTAAATTATGTTTTGTGAGTAAATTATAAGAAAGACCCGCAGAACGCATTCCACCATAGCTCTCACCTAGAATATATTTAGGTGAAGTCCAACGCTGATTTTCTGTGACATATTGAGCGATAAAATCTCCCACGGAATGAATGTCTTGATCGACGCCCCAAAAATCTTCTCCTTTGGCTTCCCCAACAAATTTAGAAAAACCTGTTCCAACAGGATCAATCATCACCAAATCGGCTTTATCTAAAATTGAATATTCATTTTCCACTCGTTCAAAGGGGCCATTATTCCCAAAGGTCGTATCGTTGATAGTAGCGCGTTGAGGACCCAATACCCCCATATGAAGCCATAGAGAGGCAGAACCCGGCCCGCCATTATAGGCAAAAACAATGGGGCGTTGTTTTGATTCGTTGGCATTTTTGACGTCTTTCACATAAGCGGTAAAGCCAAATAAGGCCTTAGGTTTATCTTTTTCATTTTTCATCAATAAGGTACCAGCCGTGGCTTTATATTTGATGATCTGTCCATTGATTTTAATTTGATGATCAGTGACATATACCTTAGCTTCTGGTTCATTAGGTTTATCGGTTTCTTTCTTTGGGGTTTCATCTGCAAAAAGGCTCAGTGAAAACAGCATAAATATGAGGGTAAAGCTCTTCATGTATAACTCCTTGTGATTGTATTTCAATAGGCTCTAAAAGATTCTAAGGTAGGCATTTGCGCTAAGTTATTACTACGGTGAAAAAATTCACCAGAAGCGGTACAAAATTGATAATCACTACTCCATTGATCGATGTTTTCTAGTACAGCCAGTATCGAGTCGGCAATAAACAACACTTCCTCATCCGTCATGGTGGGGTGCAAAGAGGCTCTAACCCAACCCGGCTTATTGGAGAGATCTCCTGCATCAATTTGTGCCGTGATTTTATTGGAAAATTTCTTTTTCACATGCAGCAAAAGATGGCCATAGGTACCCGCACAAGAGCACCCGCCTCTCACCTGAATACCAAATCGGTCATTTAAAATTTTCACGATAAGGTTGTAGTGAGTATCGAGCGTGTAAAATGAGAAAATTGACGTTCTCCGATGACAATGACTTTCTAGTAGTTCGATACTGGGGTTTTGACATAGACGTTCTCTAAAAATTTGATTCATATACTGTTCGCGTTGTGCTATTTTTTCAACATCCATCGCTTCTTTTAATTTAACGGCTAGGGCCGCTCGAATGGCTTGCAGAAAGCCTGGCGTACCACCATCTTCACGCACTTCAATATCAGAAAAATAGCGATGCCCTCCCCAAGGATTAGTCCATGCGACAGTACCTCCCCCCGGTTGATCTGGAACATTGAGTCGATAGAGATCTTTATTAAAAACCATCACACCAGAACTTCCTGGCCCCCCTAAAAATTTATGGGGTGAAAAGAAGATGGCATCTAATTTTTGCAGGGGATTTTCGGGATGCATATTGATAGCGAGATAGGGAGCAGAAGCGGCAAAATCGACAAAACAAAGGCCGCCATGCTGATGCATGATCTCTGCCATTTCGTGGTAAGGGGTAATAATTCCAGTCACATTGGAGCAACCAGTAAAAGCACCAATTTTGATAGGCCGTTGTTCAAACTGTTTTAATATGCGTTTTAAATGGTCTAAATCTGGCAGTCCATTCGCTCCACGTTGGATAATTTGCAAGGTTATCTCACATTCTTCCCAGGTTGTCTGGTTTGAATGGTGTTCCATATGAGTCACTATCACCAATGGTTTTAAGTTTTCATCCTTAGGACAATGAGTCTGTAAATGCTCAGGAACCCTTAACCCCATCATCCTTTGTAACTTATTAACTACGCCCGTCATACCAGAACCAGCGAGAATAATGGCATCATTAGCATCGGCATTCACATGATCTTTGATGATTTTTCTTGCTTCAGCATAGGCCTCTGTCATTGCATTGCCAGTTAATGTACTTGATGTATGAGTGTTAGCTACATAAGGCCCCAAGATTTGCGTTATATAATCTTCAATAGGTTGATACAAGCGGCCACTGGCGGTCCAATCGGCATAAAGAACAGGAATAGCGTGCTCTCCCCTTCTCAATTCAAGCTTGTTTCCAACAATATTTTCTCTAAATTTTGAAAACCATTGGGTTAACTCTATTTGTTTAGATGGGTCAAAATGAGTTGATTGCTCTATTTTCATGAATTTTTTTAAGACGGTGATAACTGTAGAAGCACGTTACCTTGGTTTCACATTTTAAACAAGTCGGACAAGATAATTTCAGGTGGGAGAATCAAATTTTCACAAATGATAGCTTCACATGTTAAACTTCGCGGATGAACATTAACGCTCAATAAAATGATACTTTGAGGTGAATATTTAGTGATTATCGTTGATCTAATGCTACATGCACTGTGGATTATTCCAGTGGAAGAAGATGGCAGAATGCTGCAACACCATTGCGTGGTGATCAAAGGTGAAAAAATTATTGATATTTTGCCCAGCGAACAAGCAAACACCACCTACCACAGTCCTAAAACTTTTAACTTGGACAGTCATGTTCTTTTCCCTGGCTTAATTAATAGCCATGGTCATTCTGCCATGAGCCTTTTAAGGGGAATAGGTGATGATCATTCATTGATGGATTGGTTACAAAATTATATTTGGCCAGCAGAATCACGTTGGGTAAGTTCTGAATTTGTTCTTGATGGCACAGAACTCGCCGCTGCTGAAATGCTGCTTTCAGGGACAACCTGCGTGAATGATATGTATTTTTTTCCAGATGCCTCGGCTCAAGCCTATGCCAAGGTTGGCATGAGAGCCAATGTGGGATTGATTATTATTGATTTCCCCACCAACTGGGCAAATTCTTTAGATGAATATTTTAGTAAAGGCATCGCCGTTGCCGATCACTTTAAATCTCATCCTTTAATCCAATGTAGTTTCGCTCCTCATGCTCCCTATACAACGTCGAACCAAGGACTGGAAAAAGTTGCTATGTTTGCAGAGGAATTAAATATGGGTATTCATATTCATGTTCACGAAACAGAGCAAGAAATAGCAGAAAGCCTTAAAAACCATAAAATGCGCCCCATGGAAAGGCTCAACCAATTAGGTATTTTAGGCCCATCAACCCAAGCAGTGCATCTGACTCAGATCAATACTGATGACATTAACTTGCTAAGTAGTCAGAAAGTCCATGCGATTCATTGTCCTCATTCAAACTTAAAACTGGCCAGTGGCTTCTCCCCTATCCATGATTTCTTGCAAGCCAATATCAATGTTGCTCTTGGCACAGATGGCGCTGCCAGTAATAACACTTTGGATATGATAGCGGAAATGAAAACTGCAGCTTTATTAGCCAAGGCAGTGAGTCAAAATGCCAGTGCTGTTTGTGCTAAAACCGCACTGGAGATGGCGACCATTAACGGTGCCAAAGCTTTAGGTAGAGATCATGAAATAGGCTCTCTTTCTCTCGGAAAAAAAGCAGATATTGTGGCCTTAGATCTCAATCACATTGCCACTCAACCACAGGATAATCCACTCACACAATTAGTCTACAGCGCGGGTAGAGATCAGGTAACTCATGTGTGGGTCAATGGCAAACAGCTTGTGAATAATCGACAGTTGGTCACTATTCATCAAAGTCAAATTATCGAAAAAGCCAATCAATGGCGAAAAAATATTAATCAGGTGAGCTAATATGCTAAATAGCAATGTTGATCAGGCTGAAATAGCCAAATTTGAAGCCCTTGCCAGTCGTTGGTGGGATGCCCATAGTGAATTTAGACCACTTCATGACATTAACCCCCTTCGCTTAAATTATATTTTAGAAAAATGTGGGCCTTTAAGAAATAAAAAGATTATTGATGTTGGTTGTGGTGGAGGGATACTCAGTGAATCACTTGCCAAAACTGGTGCTAAGGTGGTGGGTATTGATATGGGTAAAGCGCCATTGACCGTAGCGAAATTACACCAATTAGAATCAGGATTAGAGATTGACTATCAACAAATTACCGCAGAACAAATGGCCGAGCAAGAACCTGAACAATTTGATGTCGTCACTTGTTTGGAAATGTTGGAACATGTTCCAGATCCCAGTTCAGTTATTCAAGCCTGCTACAATCTAGTAAAACCTGGTGGATATGTTTTTTTCTCCACCATAAACCGTCATCCTAAAGCTTATTTATTCGCCATAATTGGTGCAGAATATGTACTCAATCTTTTACCCAAGGGCACTCATGATTTTGCTAAATTTATTCGCCCTAGTGAGCTCACCAACTGGGCTAGAAAAACGGGATTAAAACCTCAGCATATGACAGGTCTTCTCTATAACCCTATCACAAAAGCTTACTGGTTAGATGAAACAAAACTGGATGTAAACTACATGCTAGCCTGTCAAAAACCTGATGGTGACGCACATTGACAACACTTGGCATTCTCTTTGATTTAGATGGAACCGTTGCAGACACAGCACCTGATATGGTGGCTGCTTTAAATGTTTTATTGACTCGCCATAATCGTCCTACTATAGATTATAAACTAGCGCGCACCCAAGTTTCTCATGGGGTTAAAGGCATGCTTAAATTGGGATTTAGTCTTGAACCTGAGCATTCAGATTACCCCTTGTTAGCCAAAGACTATTTAGCTATTTATCAAGAAATGAACCATGCGAACAGTCGCTTATTTCCAGGTATGAAATCATTGATAACCAAGTGTCAACAGCAGCAAATTGCGTTGGGTATTGTGACCAACAAACCAAGATACCTCGCAGAACCCTTATTGAGGGTTTTAGAAGTTGATCAAGACTTTTCCTGTTTAAATTGTGGTGACGACATACCTGAACGAAAGCCTGATCCAAAACCATTATTCAATGCTTGTGACACTTTACAAGTTTCAGCGAATATGTGTATTTATGTGGGAGATGCGTTAAGAGATATTGAAGCAGGAAAAAATGCCGGCATGAAAACCATTCTCGTTTCTTGGGGATATTTTGATGCGAAGGTAGATAACATTCAGGATTGGGAAGCAGATTTTTTTGTCGATAACTGCGAACAAATACTCTCTATTTTAGCGCACTAAAGACGGCTAGAGTTTTTTAAGTTCTTAGCATTACCGCCATCTTAATTAAACTGTTTGAGAAGTGAGTAAGTTTTACTCATTTCTAATGGATAAGATAAATAATAACCTTGTCCAAAAGGGCAGTCAATATTTTTCAGTAAGTCTAATTGAATTTTATTTTCTATACCCTCGGCTATTACTTGCATATTTAAACTATGCGCCAAAGTCATAATGCTATTTACAATAGAACTTTCCGATAATTTATCCCCCATATCTTGAACAAAACTTTTATCAATTTTTAAAACATCAAAGGGTAACTGGTGCAGATAACTTAAGGAGGAATATCCCGTTCCAAAATCATCCAATAAAATTCTCACACCAAGTCTTTTAAGTTTTTTAAGTAGTACTATCGCCTTGGCGATATTATCAATTAAAATTCTTTCTGTGACCTCAAGACATAGAGAGTTTTTGGGTAATTGATAAAGTTGTATAATACGTTTTACCTCATGATAAAAAGATTTATGTGAAAATTGTCTGCCAGAAATGTTCACACTGACATATAAAGGCTTAGTAAATTCTCTACGCCACTCAATCAATTGCTTCACTGCCATTTCTAAAATATAAGAATCAATCTGCAAAATAATATCACTTTCCTCAACCACTTGAATAAAACTTGCTGGCGTTAATAAGCCTTTATCGGGATGTTGCCACCTAAGCAATGCCTCAAAGCCCACCGGTTGATGGTTTTGAATATCCATCACTAATTGGTAATAGAGTATCAGTTGTTTTTTCTCCAAAGCGACACCTAATTCATGTCGAATTTTACGGAAATTATTATGCGTTGCATTTAAATCTTCATCAAAAACAAAGTAAGTATTCTTGCCTGCATTTTTAGACTGATACATCGCCAGGTCGGCTTGCTTTATCATAGCCTTAGCATCAAGTGTTTCAGCCGTTGACAATGAAATACCAATAGAAACTGAGATAGAAATCGGAATATCATTAATAAGAATTGGTTCAGCCAGTTTTTTGATAATTCTTTTAGTAATGGTCACAGCTATATCATCTTGAGAAAGATCT
Organism: Gammaproteobacteria bacterium CG22_combo_CG10-13_8_21_14_all_40_8; assembly: GCA_002770795.1. Taxonomy (GTDB): domain Bacteria; phylum Pseudomonadota; class Gammaproteobacteria; order Enterobacterales; genus 21-14-all-40-8. The sequence goes on from PCTP01000143.1 coordinate 7,685, forward strand.
TCTAACAAGATAGTGAATTCGTCGCCACCAAGACGGGAGAGTGTATCAGCATCCCTTAATTCAATTTGGATAGTTTGTGCAATTATTTTTAACAGTCGATCCCCAACATGATGTCCATAACTATCATTGACAGTTTTAAAATTATCTAAATCTAAAAATAACACCGCTATTTTTTGCTTGTCTTTACGACTGATGATGCCTAGAGCATGATTGACTCTATCTTCAAACAATGAGCGATTTGGCAAGCCTGTAAGTCCATCATGTAAGGCTTGAAAATGTAATTGCTTTTGTTGCTTTCGATAGCGTATAGCTTCACTTAAATGTTGAGCAACATATTCTAATAAACGTCTTTCACGAAGAGTTAATTTGGCACCTGGTCGCATACTTTGCACAGCCACAGCACCACAGTGAGATTCATTGACTTCAAAAGGAATCGCCAACCAAAAACTGGGTATGCCACCGTAGGTAAGTCCCTTTCCTTGTTTTTGTAGAGCAATCAGTTGCTTTTTATCCAATTGCAAAGGTTGTTGAGTTTCCAGAACGCGAGCAATCAAGCTCTTCTTTAATCCTGCTTGGTTCGATTCTAGAATAAAACTGGAACCATTATTTTCATCATATAAATAAGGAAAGCGAATTTCACCAGAAAGTTTATCCTGAAGACAGATAAAAAAGTTTTGCGTATTTAATAAGGGAATTAATTCTTGATGTAACTGAGCATAAAAGTTATTTAAGTTATTCGACGTGTGCGCTAAAGCAGAAATTTTATACAAACTTTCCTGTAGTTTTCGAGAGTATTCAAGCTCTTCAATGGTGGTCTCTAATCGGCTAATCGTCGTGCAATTGACAATTTTAGTTGCCAATACCGATACAATCGCCCTCATCATTTTAATATGATAAGGT
>PCTP01000206.1:0-1227 GCA_002770795.1 Gammaproteobacteria bacterium CG22_combo_CG10-13_8_21_14_all_40_8
CAATGGATGGAATTATCATATTATTCTCCTAAATTTTTCGTACAGGGATACCCTGTATAAATAAATAATCTTTGACTTCATTCACTGTATATTTTTTAGAATGGAACATACCCGCAGCGAGGCAAGCATCAATATCCTGATTAAAAGCTTCATAAAAATGCACTGGATGACTCGCTCCCCCTGAGGCAATAACTTGCACTGGAACCGATTCACTCACCTGTTGAGTCAGAGCACAATCAAAACCATCTCCCACACCATCTTTGTGCATGCAGGTCAGTAATATTTCTCCGACCCCTCTGTCTGCAACCTCCTGACACCAAGGGAGCAATTTTTTATTGGTGAGTTTTTGACCACCATGACTATAAACTTGTAATGCCTCTACAGTTTTTAAAACATCAACAGCAACAACAATACATTGGTTGCCATAAATTTTGGCGGTTTCATTAATGGTTGATGGTGTCAAAATAGCTGTGGTATTCAACGCTACTTTATCCGCGCCCGCATCAAGAAATGCTTTTACATCATCTAGGGTTGTTAATCCTCCTCCAACAGTAAATGGAATAGATAAATTTTGCGCTATTTGTGCGACCAAATTTAATGCCGTTTTTTGTTTCTCTATGGTTGCGGCAATATCCAAAAAAACCAACTCATCCACACCTTGCTGCTCATACAATAAGGCTAATTCAATGGGCTCCCCCATATCTTTTAATTGCTTGAAATTGACACCTTTCACCACACGGCCTTGCTTAATATCCATACAAACAATGATTCTTGGCGCTAGGTTGTTGATTGGGTTTTTAAAATTATTCATATCGGCTCTCCCGATAATGCACGCGCGATTATGTTATGGCCTATCTCCGCTGATTTCTCGGGATGAAATTGCACGCCAACAATATTTTCACGCTGTACTGAGGCACAAAATCGCTCACCATATTCTGTTGTCGCTACGGTGCATTCGCTGCTTTTTACAGCATAGCTATTCACAAAATACAGGTATTGTTGATCGGCAAATCCACCTTGTAATTTCGCCCAGCCCACCATTGGTGATTTTGGGGATTTTATTTTCTGAACTTTCCCATCAAACCAAGCTAAGCCTGCAAAACCAGGATCCTCTTCACTGGATTCAAATAAAATTTGCATACCCACACAGATCCCTAAAATAGGTAATTTCATTTGCTTCGCCTGTTCAAGATATTTTATCCAATCTGATTTTTGTAACTGTTGCAT
>PCTP01000206.1:1251-2392 GCA_002770795.1 Gammaproteobacteria bacterium CG22_combo_CG10-13_8_21_14_all_40_8
AGGCAGTACAATGCCATTGATAGCAACATTGTTAGAACTATCATCTAAATTAAAATTGGGTTCAGTCTGTCTAATAGGGTTATAACCTAGCTTTTTAAGCGCTGATTCTAGACTGGTTAAATTGCCACTTCCCGTATCAATAATTATTATGTTTTTCATTTAAAGCAGTCCTTTGGTGGACGATTTCATATTGTTGGTATTTAAGGCCTGTTTTAAAGCACGAGCAGTCGCCTTAAAGCAAGCTTCAGCCAAGTGGTGATTATTCTCAAAATCCATCGGTTTGATATGCAGCGTGAGTCCCGCTTTCATTGCGAATGTTTTAAAGAAGTGGGCAATCATCTCTGTACTTAATGTGCCTAAAAACTCTCTGTTAAAATTCAATTCCCCCCGATAGAGACCTCGACCCGAAACATCCACCGCCACTAAAACCAGAGTTTCATCCATGGGTAACAAACTTTGTCCATAACGACAAATTGAATCTACGCTTCGCCAATACTGATTGATAGCATCACCAAGACAGATGGCTGTATCTTCTACCACGTGGTGATCATCTATTTGTAAATCTCCGTAGACCTTTATTTGAAGATCCCATCCGGAGTGAAATGCTAGTTGTTGTAACATGTGGTCAAAAAAACCTATACCGGTTTCTATTGACAGTTTCTGAGAACCCACTACTTGTAATTGCAATAAAATATCGGTTTCTTTGGTTTTACGTTTAACATAAATCTGATTTTTCATAGCCAACTCTCTATGTCGTTAATTGAATTTACAACAATATCCGCACCATATTGATATAGATTTTTTTTGTTTGATGGATCAATACCTATAGCTAAGGAGTTTGAACTGACTGCCGCTAAAATATCATCTGGATTATCTCCACACATCCATGAGCTTTTTGAAAATTTGTTTTGCAAAGTTTTTATACCCTGTGGAGAGGGTTTCGCTTCTTCTACATCATTCAAGCTAATCGATGCTAAATTTTCTAATCCTAATAATTCCAAGCCTAAATCAGCTTCATATCTTGGTCGTCCTGTTACTACTGCAAAATCAATATCTGTAGAATTATTGATCCTATTTATAAATTCTTTTGAAATGATGGCTGTTTCATTTTTAATAAATCCATTCAAATGATTGTTAGTAT
>PCTP01000206.1:2407-8636 GCA_002770795.1 Gammaproteobacteria bacterium CG22_combo_CG10-13_8_21_14_all_40_8
AGCTTTGAAACACTTCAATGACTTTATCAAGATCTTCGTGTTTTCCTAATGATTGTAATATTTTTTGTGTCACTACCCAGTCATTATTAAATCCAGTTTGATTTTTATATTGCTCGATTAAAGACGCAGCTATTTCTGTGCCTGACAATTCTAATACGGTGGATTTTATGGCTTGTTGGTAACTTTTACTGGTATCAATTAATACTTCATCCATATCCAAGCAAACCAACGCTGGTTTGATGCTTTGTTTTAACAAGGATAACAGTGGGCTTAAATTATAAGGAATTGTGATCCGGATACAGTCTTTCAGTAATTCATCAATAAATGTTCTCACTAAAATTTTATTGCGTTTTAAAAATGAGAAAACAGCCTGACTTTTTCGTGGTGGTAGGTTGATTAATATGAAATTTCCTTGACTAGAATTATAGGGAATATTTTTTTCGCTTAACCATTCCATCAAGATTTTTCTGTTTTGTATAATCTGCTGACAATATTGACTCACCAATACACGATTTTGTTGTTGCAATGCCTCCATTGCTATATTGATACTTGGCTGTGAGACATTGAAGGGCAAACTCATTTTTTTAAATGCGTCGATTCTATTCTTTGATCCTATTAAATATCCCACTCGAATCCCTGCAAGCCCATAGGCTTTTGAGAAGGTTCTGAGAATCACCAGATTATCATATAGATCTAATAGATTTTGGCTTGCTGATGCAATATCGCAAAACTCTATATAAGCTTCATCTAAAAAAATCCAGCTGCCTTGATTGCTGGAAACAATAAGTAAACGTTCAATTATTTCGATTGATAAATATTCTCCTGTTGGATTATTAGGACTAGTGATAATGATCACGACATTATTTTGTAATTTTATTTTCTGTAGCAATTTATCCAGGTCCAATGATAAATCTTGTTTGGGTTGTATGTACTCCACCTCTATATTCCATTGCACTAAGCCTTGGGTGTATTGAGAGAAAGCTGGTAAAGGTAGGATAACTTTTTGCTTTTGATTGACTAAACGCATCAATAACATAATGGCTTCATCACCACCATTGCTACAAAAAACCTGATCTTGTTGCAGTTGATTAATCCTCGCTATTTCCGTCTCTAGGGGTTTTCTATCTGGGTATTTCCAAAATAAATCACCCATAGGAAAATTATTCACGAGTGGATTATTGTTATCACTGCGTTCATTAAAATCTAATTTAAAATTTGGATTATTCATGAGCATTTCCAGAGTTTAAATCGCTTTACGAATTGGCGTTTCTAAAATATCTGTTGCGCCAGCACTAATTAACTTTGGAATAAGTTGCTGTATACCATTTTTAGGGATCGCTGCTTTTACCGCAAAGCCTTTATCTTGGTATAAGGGCGATACCGTTGGAAAACGCATTGCGGGCAATAGAGCAACAATTGCCTTCAAGCGATCATTAGGACAATTCATTTCCACCAATACTCTATCTCTGCCGTTGAATACCGCATTGATAAGGGTTAACAGATCTTCAATATCTTGTCGCTTTCCCGTGTCATTCAATACTTTTGGATTGGCTATCAATTGTGTTGAGCTTTTCATAATGGTTTCAACAATCTTCAATTGGTTTTCCACAATCGTGGTACCTGTAGAGGTATTGTCGATGATCATATCCGCATCTTCAGGCGGAAATACTTCTGTTGCGCCATAGGAACGCAACAGTTTAAAGTTAAGATCGAGGGATTTAAGATATTCTGAACTAATATTTTGATATTCTGAGGCAACGATCAATGGCCGTTTTTTCATGGTTTCCCAATCCCATTTCTCTGGGATACAGGTCACAATTTTGACAGGATCAAAATTAAGATCTTTTAAAACCTCAACTTTCGAACGACTTTCGACTATCCAATCTAAACCTGCAAACCCTATATCGTGCTGCCCCATATCCACTAGGGTAGGGATGTTCTGGCTTTTTAGTAGCTTGATTTCACAATCAAAACCCATTGCTTTAGGGCGATAATTTCTTTCTACACCGATTAACTCAATACCACAATCGTTTAATAACTCTTTTACTTTGGTATTGATTCGGCCTTTGGGGAGCACTAACTTTAATGTCATTTTTTGATCCTCAATTCTAAATTTATAAAACTGGGGCACAAAAAAAAGCCCCGGTAGTTGACTAAACGGGGCTTTGGAATTTGACTTTTCTAGGTCACATAGGCAAAAGCACCCTCATCTGAAATGATGATGGTGCTGATGTACAGCGCTTAGGCTGATAGTTGTGACATTGTTGTATGGAATCATTTTGCTTTAAACTCAAGTATTAACTGGCAATTCGACATGAACTACTCAAAAACATTCTTTTTTTAAATTAGCAAGTTATAAGGAAAAATACAAGCTCTTTTTTAATGGCCATTTATTCTTGGTGTATTTGTTGTTCCGTTAACTCATAACTCACTGATTTTTCAATTAAATTCTTATAGACACACCAAGAGTAAACTCACGTATTCATGCGATTAGCCAATAATTTATTTCTTATATTCAATTCGTTTGTGAACTTTTTTCAACCAGTCTATTGCCTGTGGTGTATTCACCCAGCTCTCTCGCATTTCCTGTCGATAGTTCCAAGCTTCTTCTTTGCCTCCCACAGCCACACCAAAACCTTCTCGTTTGGGTTGTGCAACTTTTTCGTGTGTCAAAAATGGAATAACAAATGGATGATATGTTAGAGCTAACTTTAGAAAATATTCCGCATCGTCTTTCTTATCAGAGATGAAATCTATAAGAGCCCTTGCCATAATTGTATCAACCAACATATCCTCTGGATAATGTGAAATCAATGCTCGGGCAGCCTCATACTCTTTCTGGCGTATTAGGTGATTCACTAAAATTGCTCTGAACCCGTGATTATCTGAAGGATTTAAGTCCAAATAATATTTAATCAGAGGGATAGACTCTGCGCTATTTTCCTTTGCCAATAGAATGGCATTGTGCAATATTCGCAGCAGTGGCCGGTTTTCCATTATGGTCCAACTTAACCCCTTTTTAGGATTTTCACTGATTTCACTCAATAAAAACTCGACTAGATTGAGACTATGTTGGCAGAGTTTTTTGGCTAATATCGCTGCAGGGCTGATCGGTAGATCATTACATGGATGTGAACTTAGGATACTGATCAGATCATCAATTATTTCAAGACAATGTACAGTTTCTGGATGATCAAATAGGAAATCAATCCAATCTGTTTCTGCTAAGTCGAACCAAGTATCCACGTCACTAACTGCTTGAGTCAAAAATGGTTTCTGGCATGGGCTGTAGTTTTTTTGCCAATCCTCTATGAGGCGAAGCAAATGCTTTGGAGGCTGTAGTTGAAATTCTTCGATTTCAGTTTTTTTATTTATCCCCCAGCTTTTTATTTTATACAGTGGTAATTTAATCGATGAACTATTTTCCTCATACCAATCACAGAGTGCATCAAGTCGAGGATCATCAAATCGACTATTGTTAAACTGAGCTAACGCAGCTATTGGATCAGTTTTCGCCAATTCTAAAAAGTCAATGAGTTCGTCATAAACATCAGACAACCTTATGACTCGAGCATACCAAAATTGAGCCCGTTGTTTTGCTTTATCTATTTCATTGGTATTCACCAACATCTGTATTTCCAAAACTGCATGTGCAAGATTATTTGGCTCTGCTTTCATGGCTTCATATAGGGCTTCCAATGCTAAAGTATTTTCTTCTTCATCCATAAAAATGGAGGCGATACGTTGCCATGCATCACATTGTATGCCCTTCACTGGGTGGTGTTTCAGTGATTCTAACAAGGCCATTTTCTTTTTGTCTGTACGATAATGGGCATCATATGCATCACAGAGTAAATCCATTAGCCCTCTATGCTGCTTGGTTAAATGCTTATTTCGATCAGAAAAAACAGGCTCTAACAGTTCAATGGCTTTTTTGGGATGCTGCAAACTCATTTGATTTTCTGCAGCAAAAAATATGCCTTCCGCAGGTAATTTAAAACTTTTAATCGCATTGAGTAGATCGGCATGGCTTAAGAAATTGATCAGGTAAGGCCAGAACATTTCTAATTGTACAAATTGTAGAGCGGGAGTATGTATGCAGCATTGTTTGAATTTCTTACCAGAACCACATAAACAAGGCTCATTTCTTTGCGGCTTATCCAGTTTAATGGGTTTGAAATCATTTTGTGGGTGAGGAAAATGATTCCACAAATTGAAACCCATCCAAAAAGCCATTAAATCGCCACCAGGTCTATCGAAAAGTTCAGGAATCAATCGAGGAAAGGCTTTTCTTACTTTGTTTAGACAGATAAATGGATCACTCTCACGCATTGAGTATGTTGTAAAACAAGTTAAAACTTCATCAAAAGGAGTTTCTTCTTCAAATTGTTCATAAAGCATAATGTCACCTATAGTCTTAGTGTTGTATTTTTTGATAAGTCATTTTTCCCTATCAACCATTGATTGTGCAAGAATTAATTCACGTTATATATTGGGGGTCGATAAAACTTCGCGATATAGGTTTTCCAAATTGCCGGCCCATTGTTGTGTATCGCAAATGGCATTGGTTTTTTTGTTTGTTTTCATTTTATGTACAATGCTTTGTAATTGCTCGGGATGTTCATAATAATATTTTGCTTTTTGTATATATTCCTGCGTACTCGTACAGATTAATTCATCCAATCCTAAATGATGATTCATACTTGCACTCATTCGGCTAAGGAAGTTCTTCCCTTGTAAACTTAGAATGGGTAGATTCATTTGCATCGCATTCAGTGCAGTTGCACCCGCATTGTAATCGAAGGCATCTAAAAATAAATCGGCAAGAGCAAGGCGGGATAAGTGTTTTTGTGGTGTTTCGTTTTTAGCAAAAACAATTCTTTGTGCTTGAATGCCACGGTTTTCAAATTCCTTGACTAAATTTTTCCGGGTAGGAAAATAATGACCAGAATACAACCATAAACAACTGTTTTTTGTTTCATGTAAAATTTCACTCCAACAATCTAATAGTTGGTTATTTAATTTATACGCTGTATTAAAACAGCAAAATACAAAACTATTTTCGGGCAATCCCCACACTGCTTTCTGTTGAGATTCTATCTCAAAAGGTTGTGGTGAGATCCCCATAAAAAACTGATTCAGACAGAGTATTTTTTCATCATAATATGGCTTGTTTTCATTTGAGATCACATAAGAGTCAGCAATAATATAATCAATAAAATCTGCCCCCATGGTGTTTAAATATCCCATGTAACTTATCTGAATTTTTGCTGGTTTTAAGGCTAGAATTTCAGTTCGACTATGCTGTGTGTATCCGCCGAGATCAATCAAAATATCAATGTTTTTTTCTGCAATGAGTTGTGCGCTTTCTCTAAAATTTAATGACTGTATGTCGATAAAAGTCTCTACATCATTTTGAATTGTTTTTTGATAAATATCATCTGCTTTTAATAAACTAAAACAATAGACTTCAAAACATGTTTTATCATGGCTTCCAAATAATCGGTAAATTAAGGTGCCAACGGCATGGTTTCTAAAATCTGCGGATAGATAACCGATACGAATTCGAGAGGACTGTTTGGTTTCTTGTGTGTTTTTTAATGGGAGGCCGGCGCGTTGCTTAAACATATCGGCATATATTCTAGCAACTTGATGATGTATTTTTTGCGACATGCCCAATATGTTCAGGTTAAATGGAGAAACTGTTTGATAATCAGGTTCCTCACACCAATGCTTGAGTTTTTCCTCTAAAAATTTTTTTTCGTTATCAATATTATCCCACTGACAAATTAGTCGTTTTAAGAAATATTGTCTATTTCTGGCGTCGATGTGATCAGGATTTAATCTTAATGATTGTTCAAAGCTTTCTAAGCTCTTTTCATAATTGCCCATGGCTTGCAAAAGAACAGCCAAATTATATTGAATCCAACTGTTACTTGGATCAAGTTGTTGTGCTTTTAAATAACTAGATAAGCTTTGTTCATATTGACCATTTTTTTGTAAGGCAATGGCTAGATTATGCTGGGCATTAGCATCTTTGGGATGTAACTTGATTTGGTTTTCCAAACACAAAATTTCGGCGGGATATTCCCCTATCTTCCGATAACATTGTGCGGCTTGATGCCAGTTTTGTGCATTTGAGGGTTCAACTTTAGCGCCCTGAATAAATGCTTGGGCTGCTCGTTCAAATAATCCACAATGAGATAAGGCTAGTCCATACACAGAAAAA
>PCTP01000264.1:0-2544 GCA_002770795.1 Gammaproteobacteria bacterium CG22_combo_CG10-13_8_21_14_all_40_8
TGCCCTGCAGTCGCTATTGCCTCATATTCAGGTAAATATGATCCAATAGCCATAACAATCATTGAAACCATACTTTCTCGGTGGCCTCTGTGTCCTCTGTGGTTCAATGGTTTTGAAAGAGATTAGAGAGCAATCAATGAACCACAGAGGACACAGAGAGCACAGAGATGACAACCATTAAATTTGTTAAATTTGTTAAATTTGAACATTGATAATTAGTTCAAGAAATAAACATAATAGAGCCTTTATCAGGCCAAATTTTTCTTTCTCTGTGCTCTCTGTGCTCTCTGTGGTAAGTCTTTTTATTTTTTATCCAGAATTGAGGTTAACTAGATAAATTTTTACCCTAACCTTGCCATAGCGTATACTGCGCCTAATTGTGCATGATTTACTCAAATAATAAGGTAATACCACCCCATGAATAGGTTTTTTTGCTAGATGATGAAGTTGTTTCGCGTTATTGAAGGAAAAACAAATCGTTTTGCCACGGATAATGATTCCAGTCATATCAGCGCTTCTCAGTTGGATTCAGCATTGAGTTCAGAGACAAAACCTGAAGCGGTTGTCACCATTGGTAATTTTGATGGAGTGCATAGAGGCCATCAAGCCATACTGGAATTATTGGTTGCAGAGGCCAAACAACAGCATGCCAAAGCTACCGTGGTGACCTTTGAACCCTATCCCCAAGAGTTTTTTATGAAAGAAAAGGCGGCTCCCAGATTGAGCCGTTTTTCAGAAAAATGGGAATTATTGCAAAATTGCGGAGTAGAGCAACTTTGTAGCCTGAAGTTTTGCCGTCGTCTCAGCCAAATGAGTCCAGATGATTTTGTGGATGAAATACTGGTTAAGCTTTTAAATACCAAACATCTAATTATTGGAGATGACTTTCGTTTTGGTCGGGATCGCCAAGGTGATTACCATTTTTTACAAAAATCAGGAAAAGAAAAGGGTTTTACAGTTACACATACGCCGACTTTATGTGACAATAACCGACGTATTAGCAGCACCTTAATTCGAGAAGCCTTAAGGTCGGGGGATATTGCTCAAGCGCAGCGATTATTAGGTCATCCCTATCGATTGATTGGTCGAGTTAAACATGGCGATAAACGCGGTAGAACTATAGGGTTTCCCACCGCTAATGTTGCTCTCAATCGGCGAGTTTGTGCTCTAAGTGGGGTCTTTGCGGTTCAGGCGACGACCCCAGATGGAAAAATTTTAAAAGGCGTTGCTAATATAGGCACACGACCGACGTTTAATGGCGAGAACAAGCAGCTTGAAGCGCATTGGTTTGATTTTGACGGCGATTTATATGGACAGAAATTAAAGATTGATATTATTGCCAAGATCCGAGAAGAACAAAAGTTTGCTGGAATGGATGCATTGATCCAGCAAATCAAGAAAGATTGTGAAAACGCTAGAAAATTTTGTTAAAACTATCATTTCTACAAGCATAATTTGCTAAAACCATAAATTGAGAAAAGCATGGCTGACTATAAAGATACCTTAAACTTACCCAAAACCAATTTTTCAATGAAAGCGAACTTGGCTAACCGAGAGCCGGAGATGCTTGCCTCTTGGGAAAAGCAAAATGTTTATCAACAAATTCGCGCGGCCAGAAAAGGCGCAAAAACTTTTATTCTGCATGATGGCCCTCCCTATGCGAACGGCAATATCCATATTGGTCATGCGGTGAATAAAGTGCTGAAGGACATTGTGGTTAAGTCGAGAACATTAAGTGGTTATGATTCACCCTATGTCCCGGGATGGGATTGTCATGGTTTACCCATTGAGTTAAATGTAGAAAAAAAGGTCGGTAAACCTGGACATAAGGTGACTGATGCACAGTTTAGAGAGGAATGTCGTCGTTATGCCGCCTCGCAAATCGACGCACAGATGAAAGATTTTCAACGTTTAGGGGTTTTTGCGAAGTGGGAACAGCCCTACAAAACCATGGATTTTCAATATGAAGCCGATATCATTCGCACCCTGTCGGGTATTGTCAAAAATGGTCATTTGCATCGTGGATTTAAACCGGTGTATTGGTGTACCGATTGTGGTTCTGCGTTGGCTGAAGCCGAAGTAGAATATCATGACAAAACCTCTCCCGCTGTCGATGTAGCTTTTCAAGTATTGGATGAAGAGGTTTTATTGAGTCGTTGTCATGTGCCCAATGGCGACACCTTACATCATGGAAAAGGAGAGCTGTCTCTGGTTATTTGGACGACAACACCTTGGACGTTGCCGGCAAACCAAGCCGTTGCTGTAAATCCTGCTTTAGATTATGTGGTGGTGCAAATTGAAGCCCGCACAGCCAATGCTGAGACAGGGGAGGTTGCGCAAAGTTCTAAACGCTTAGTGGTTGCTGAAGCCTTATTGAAAGATTGTATGAGCGCTTGGGGATTTGAGCATTACCATGTGTTGGCCTATTGCTTAGGTGCTGAATTAGAAAATTTACAGTTGCAACACCCATTTTATGAAAGAACTGTCCCAGTTATTTTGGGGGAACATGTGACAACCGATGCGGGAACCGGTTGTGTGCATACG
>PCTP01000264.1:2690-8400 GCA_002770795.1 Gammaproteobacteria bacterium CG22_combo_CG10-13_8_21_14_all_40_8
TGAAAGATTGAAAGCATCTGGGCATTTATTACATCATAAAAATATCCTACACAGTTACCCCCATTGCTGGCGTCATAAAATGCCCATTATTTTCAGAGCCACTCCTCAGTGGTTTATTAGCATGAATGCCGCTAAATTACGCGATCAGGCAATGAATGCTATTAAGGATGTGCAATGGATCCCTGATTGGGGTCAGGCTCGAATTGAGTCTATGATCGATAACAGACCTGATTGGTGTATTTCCCGACAAAGAACTTGGGGTGTCCCCTTGTCTATTTTCATTCATAAAGGCACGGGTGAGCCTCATCCTGATTCCGTGGCGTTGATGGAAAAAGTCGCACAGCTTGTTGAAAAATCGGGGATCCAAGCTTGGTTTGATCTCAAAGTGGAAGATATGCTGACTGAAGATGCGGCAAATTATGAAAAAGTGAAAGATACCTTAGATGTTTGGATTGATTCTGGAGTGAGTCATCATTGCGTTTTAGATGCACGAGAAGAATTAGTCAGACCTGCCGATCTCTATTTAGAAGGATCTGATCAACACCGAGGATGGTTCCAATCCTCATTGTTAACCTCTTTGGCTTTTGATGGCATTGCGCCTTACAAAGCCGTATTAACCCATGGATTTGTAGTGGATGCAAAGGGCGAAAAAATGTCCAAGTCTAAGGGCAATGTGGTTTCTCCACAGCAGGTCAACAATCGATTAGGGGCGGATATTTTAAGACTTTGGGTCGCATCAACAGATTATCAAGGTGAAATGGCCATCTCTGATGAGATCCTAAACCGCACAGTGGATACCTACCGCAGGATCCGTAATACGGCACGATTTTTACTCGCTAACATCCATGAATTTAATCCAAAAACCGATGCGGTTGATTTTGAATCGATGTTGCCTCTTGATCAATGGGCGATGGCGCAAGCGCATGAAATTCAACAACAAATCATTCAAAGTTACCAACGATATGACTTCTTAGGTGTGGTGCAAAAGATACATCATTTTTGTTCGATTAGCATGGGTGGTTTTTATCTGGATATTATTAAAGATCGACAATATACCGCTAAAAAAGGCACATTGGCGCATGCCTCTTGCCAAACCGCCATGTACCATATTGTGGAAGCCATGGTGTTGTGGATGACGCCCATTTTAAGTTTTACTGCCGATGAAATTTGGCAATTATTACCAGATAGAAAACAAAACACGCCATTTATTAGCGAATGGTATGAGGAACTGAAGACTCTTCCAGAGCATAGCTTGTTTTCAATGGCAGATTGGCAACAGTTGTTATTGGTCAAAAATGCGGTGAATAAAACCTTGGAAGAAGCTCGAACCGCTGGAAAAGTAGGGGGCTCTCTGGAAGCCCAAGTGACCCTATATTGTGGAGAAGCACTTTTTTCTTTGTTGGCTAAATTAGAAAATGAGCTGAGATTTATTTTGATCACCTCACAAGCCAGTATTTTGCCTTTATCTGAGAAGCCAGAGGCTTTAGCATTATCAGAAATGGCTGATTTAGCGCTGAGCGTTGAAAAATCTAACGCCGAGAAATGTGTGCGTTGCTGGCATAGACGTTCTGATATTGGACAAAATGAACAACATCCAGAACTGTGCTTGCGTTGTGTTGAAAATGTTGAAGGCGAAGGTGAAATTCGCAAGGTGGGTTAATAAATGTCAGGATTGGATAAAAGATGAATAAGCCACAACAAACAGAAATTGATACAAAATGGGGACAATTAAAATGGTTATGGTTGGCTGTTTTAGTCTTAGTGCTCGATCAGCTGAGTAAATGGTGGGCATTAGAGGCTCTCACCCCCTATCAACCTGTTAACCTGATGCCTGGTTTTAATTGGAAGTTGGCCTTTAACAAAGGTGCTGCTTTTTCATTTTTAAGTGAATCGGGTGGTTGGCAACAGGTGTTTTTTGCACTTTTGGCTATCATTATTTCAACGGTGATGCTGGTTTGGATGAGAAAAATGGACGCTCAGCAAAGCAAGTTGGCCATTGCTTGTAGTTTGGTGATTGGTGGCGCTATGGGGAATCTAATTGATCGCTTGTATCATGGGCAAGTTACGGATTTTATTGACTGGTATTATCAATCACACCATTGGCCTACTTTTAATGTGGCTGATAGCTTTATTATGTTAGGGGCTTTTATCATTGCTTTGGATGGGATTTTTCAACCCCGGAAACCAGACTCTCAGCAAAGTCAAACTGAGCACAGCAAATGAGCCAAGTGATACAAGCCGCAGATAGAGTGTTGATCCATTTTTCTGTTTTTTTAGATGATGAAAGCATCGCAGATAGTACTTATGCGATGGGAAAACCAGCTTTGATCCAATTAGGTGATGGCTCTTTTAGTGATGTCTTTGAAGAAAAATTACTGGGTTTGGAGAAAGGCTCTAAAACTAAATTCCGTCTAGATGCAAAGGATGCTTTTGGAGAGTCGAACCCTGCCTTGATCCAATTTATGGACACCTTTAGTTTTTCACAGGAGATGGATCTTAAACCTGATTTGGTGGTGAGTTTTAGTCAGCCCAATGGTGAGCAAATGCCCGGTATTATTCGCTCTATAGAAGGTACTTCTGTCAAAGTGGATTTCAATCATCCACTCGCGGGTGAAGCGGCAACTTTTCAAATTGAAATTATTGATATTAATCCTGCTTTTAAAAAAGCCACGCCGACTGTAGGTGATATCCCCTTGATCCTGAAGGAAGTTTAAATGAACAGCTCCAATAGTTTTAAAATTCATTTAGCCAATCCAAGAGGGTTTTGTGCGGGTGTTGATCGTGCTATAGAGATTGTGAATCGCGCTATTGATATTTTTGGTGCGCCCATCTATGTAAAACATGAGGTCGTTCATAATCGTTATGTGGTCGATGGCCTCAAAGATAAAGGCGCTGTTTTTATCGAAGATTTACAGGATGTTCCAGAGCATGGTACGCTCATTTATAGTGCACATGGCGTTTCTCAATTAGTGAGAAAACAGGCCGAACAAAGAAGCCTCAAAGTATTTGATGCCACCTGCCCATTAGTCACCAAAGTGCATATGGAAGTGGCTCGGATTGCCCGAAGAGGGGATGAATGTATTCTCATAGGGCACAAAGGCCATCCTGAAGTGGAAGGCACCATGGGGCAATATGACAACCCAGAAGGTGGCATTTATTTAGTTGAAACAGAACAAGATGTCGATAGCTTACAAGTCAAAAATCCACAGCACCTGCATTTCTCAACACAGACCACTTTATCCGTTGATGACTCACAACGAGTCATCGAACGATTGAGAAAACGATTCCCGCTCATCTCTGGACCCAAAAAAGATGATATTTGCTATGCAACCCAAAACCGCCAAGATGCAGTGCGCGAGTTGGCTCAGTATTGCCAATTAATTTTGGTCGTGGGCTCGGTGGCAAGTTCAAACTCAAATCGTTTACGAGAACTTTCTCAAAATTTGGGTATTCCAGCATATCTTATTGATAATGCAAGCGAAATTAATCATCAATGGCTTGCAGGTGTCAAACATGTTGGCGTCACTGCAGGCGCTTCTGCTCCAGAAGTCTTGGTGAAAGAGGTGGTTAGGCAATTAGAGCATTTTGAGGGGGTCTTTGAGAATGAATCTCAAGGTGTTGCGGAAAATATTGTGTTCGTTTTACCTCCAGAACTTCGAAGTTCCGCTGAAGTCTCTTCCAAGCTGTAGAGCTAAATTCCTCTGCAATAACCACGGCCAAAAATCTCTATGAGAACCCGTTCACACTTTGATTGGCGATGTTCCCTTTTATCGGAACTATAGTGTCTTATATCGGTTACTCATTGATCTAAGCTACGATTTCTTTGTATAGTAAACTCGAAGATGAGTAAATTTTTGAGTTTTTTTCTTTATGTATCCTGATATTTCTGGGCACAGATATTCCACAGGCAAGTATTACAGAAATAAGCGCTTAGGTAAAAATATTCTAGTTAAACCATCATGTAGGGAGAATCATGTTTTATCAAACTGACATTAGAAACATGCCAATAGGTTACCATCAAGGATTTACCCTGATGCAGCTTGTCATCACCATGTCGTTAGTTGCCACGCTCACATTTTTAGCTGTGCCTTCCTATAACCAAAGTATCGCCAATAGCCGCATGGATTCAAACAATAATAGTCTTGCCAATGCGATAGGTCTGGCGAGAGTAGAAGCCATTAAACGAGGCACCCATGTGGCGGTTAAACCCACTAATATATTATGGAAAAATGGTATTAGTGTTTGGGTAGATGATGATAGAGATGGCGTGATAGATTCCACAGAAGTTGTACTTAAAAAATTCCAACCCTTTCAAGGTACTGCAACTGTCACCACTTCATCAAATAGTGTGATTTTTAAATCCTCGGGTTTTGCTGATGCTGCCGCTAGCTTTTTGATTTGTGACGATAGAAGTGGTGAAACTGGGCGCAGTTTAACTATCTTAATATCTGGCAGAATACGCTCCATAGAAGATAATACTTGTACATAGAAACGGATGAATTATATGAAGCCTAAAAACATTAATATTCAAGGGTTTTCACTGATTGAAGTGTTAGTTTCTCTGATTATACTTTCCATTGGGTTATTAGGGCTGATGAGTGTGCTGTTACTCTCAATCCAAGGAAATAACAATTCGAATCTAAGAACACAAGCAACGATTGCCGCTTATGATATGTCAGAAAGAATTCGAGCCAATATCCCTGGGTTTAAAGCAGGAAAGTACAACGCTATTACCACAACCACTGCTGGAGCGGATTGTACCACATGCTCTACCAGTGATTTAGCAAAAAAAGATATATTTGAATGGCACAAATATCTTGCAGATAATCTTCCAGAAGGTAAGGGTTCTGTTCTTCCTGCAACCAATGCTGATGATGGATTGGATATCACCGTTTTTTGGAAAGAAAGTGATAAAAGTGGTAGTTCAAAAGAGAAACAATTTATTTTAAGAGTGAGGAATATCTAATGCATTTATCTAAAGGTAAAGGTGGATTCACTCTTGTTGAAGTACTAATCGCTATGGTGATTGGTTTGTTTTTAATGGGTGGTGTGATTGAGCTATTCCTTTCAACCAAAACATCGATTCGTTTGCAACAACAAATGGGCTATTTGCAAGAAAATGGTCGAATGGCCATGGAATTATTGTCCAAACAAATCCGTAATGCTGATTATTGGGGCTGTTCTAATAATTCGAATGTGGGCAGTGTGATTAATACCGCTAGCCCTGCTTATGATCCAATCAAACATGGTGGACCCGATGCATCTAATGGTATCGGTGGAACCAATAATACGGGTCTGAATGGATCTGATACCATCACCTTGCGAGGCTTTAGTTCTAGTGATTCTATTGGTATCGATAAAGACCAACCTCAAGCGGCCAGCATTGGTGCAGATTCTGTAGGGGATTTGCAACAGGGGGATGTGGTGATGATCAGTAATTGCAAAGGTGCTGATATTTTTCAAATCACCAATGATCCTCAGACCAGTGGGCAGATTATTATTCACAATGTTGGGAAAACGGTTGTGCCTGGTAATACTGAAACTTATACCACGGATGGCACAGTAGCAACAAGTAAAAAGGTCTGTAATAACTGTTTGCATCAATCTTATGCTGGTGGGGATGCCACTATTGGTAAAGTGAATACCACAACGCTTTCGATTAATACTGGAGCAAGTGGAGAACCAGCCTTATTTATGACCGATAGTATTC
>PCTP01000264.1:8410-8552 GCA_002770795.1 Gammaproteobacteria bacterium CG22_combo_CG10-13_8_21_14_all_40_8
TAGTTGCGAGTTGGTAGAGGGTATTGAGAATATGCAAATATTATATGGTGAAGATACCGATGGTGATCTGTCAGTCAATCAATATGTGACCGCTAACAATGTCACTGATATGAATAATGTGATTTCCGTCCAAGTGAGTCTG
>PCTP01000052.1 GCA_002770795.1 Gammaproteobacteria bacterium CG22_combo_CG10-13_8_21_14_all_40_8
AAAAGCACTTTTTTGAGGAAAATCGCTGGTGAAGGTTAAAGTAAGTACAGGTACTTCATCAATACCTTGAGGTTTAATTAAAGGAGAGCGAATGCCCATATTAGAGGGAAAGAAATCTTGATGTGAATAAAGTTTGTTATACAGCCTGACCAAGGCTTCCGAACGCGGTTCCCCTACCTTAAACTGTACACCGATAATAGACATGCCAGGGTTAGATGTCGAAAATATATGCTTAATACCTTTTATTTCTGATAGCAGTTTCTCTACCGGAAAGGTAACGACGGATTCAACCTCTGCTGCTGAAGCGCCTGGATATGCAATAAAAACATTGGCGAAAGTGACATCGATTTGAGGATCTTCCTCTTTTGGCGTCATTAATGTCGCAAAAATCCCCATAAACAACCCAACCAGTGCCAATAAGGGAGTGAGATGTGAACGGTAGAAAAATGCAGCAATTTTTCCAGAAAGACCCAGGGTAGATTTGTTACCGGCTGATGGCATGATTTTTCTCATGACTGGTTTAATAGATGAGCGGATTCATCTGAGCACAAAATATCAGCCCCCTCCTCCAATCCAGATAGAATTTCCACAGTATTCCCTGTTAACAATTCGCCTAATTGTACTTGCTGAAATTGAGTTTGTGATTTCATTTGAAGCTGAACTGCGCTGACTTCACCACGTTGAATCACACAATTCTTAGGGATGGATAAAATATTTTTTTCACCTAATTTAAACTGAACGAGAAAATGCATGCCAGGATAAAAACCTTTAGGATCTTGAGGAAGGGTTATTCTAACTTGAAAAGAGCCTGTTTGTGGATCCGCAAAAGTGAAAAAATTAAGTGAGTTTTTATCAATATCATTCCAAGATCCATCATCAAGCCTCAACTGAGCTTGACTTTGTGATCTTATCTCATCCATGAAATGCTGAGGTATTTCGGTTACTAGCCGAAGTTGCTCAAGAGAAACACCTGTATAAAGTGGTGTTCCAGGCTGCACTGTTTCTCCAACTTCAATATGGCGCTTTGTCACAACACCTGAAAATGGCGCTCGCACCTCTGTATAGTTAAGTTGCTCTTGAGCAGATTTTAATTGGGCTTCCGCCGCATGCCAGAGCGCTTCAGATGATTCACTGATTGCTTTAGCTTGGTCTAATATAGATTCAGACACTAAGCTTTTTTGATAGATGCCAATAATTCTTTGATATTCACGCTGTGCGTTTTGGAAAGTGATTTTCGCCGCTTGTTCATTAGATAAGGATTTTTGATAGGAAGCCTGTTGCTCAGTATCAATCAATCGGAGTATCACCCTATCTTTGGCCACTTCGTGGCCGATATCAAAATAGGTTGCCATCACCCGTCCAGAAATCTGAGCGGATAATGTTGATTGATTAACCGCTTGGACCACTGTATCAAACTTTAGCCATTGGGGATAACTATTTTTTTCGACATGAAAAACCTCATTTGCCAATAAATTTGAGGAATAGACACTCCATGCAACTATCAGTATTCTAAAGAAATTATTTTTTTCCATCACAGTTGTTCCAATTCACAGCAAGCCTTATATTAGTAATATCTAATATAGATTAAAAACTGATTTATAGCAAGAAAACGCCCATTAAAAATGGACAAAAAAGTGTCTTGGATGATTCAAATTGGATACAAAAATATTAGCCATTGATAAAAGTTTAGCAAAAAAAAACCTGATCAAATTGATCAGGTTTTTTATTTGGCGTCCCCAAGGGGAGTCGAACCCCTGTTACCGCCGTGAAAGGGCGGTGTCCTAGGCCTCTAGACGATGGGGACCTAAGTCGTTTCTTTGGTTAATAAGTTATAAATTTATAACTTATTTGCCATTACAAGAATGGGGCGCATTTTAGGGCTTTTATCTTTTGCTGTCAAACGATAATTCGGTGTTTTTTCTTTTTTTAATTTTTGACTGGACTTATTCCTCTGTTAATTGGGTTTTGTAGGGATATTAGGGTATCCGTCGAAAGGACTTCATCAATCTTTTGAATTTTATCAATCAACACAACTTGCAATTGATCAATGGATTGAGTGACAATTTTGACTAAAATACTGTACTGACCTGTGGTGAAATGCGCTTCTAACACCTCCTCGAATTCATTTAACTTTTCTACCACTTGATGATAATCTTTAGCACTTTTTAAGTTAATGCCAATAAAACAACACACATCGTAACCCAGCTTCTTGGCATTAATTTTTACTTTTGTGCCTTCAATCACCCCCGCCATTTTCATTTTCTCAACTCTCACATGAATAGTGCCAGGGCTTACCTCAAATTTTTTAGCTAATTCAGCATAAGAAACGCGCGCATTTTCTATCAATGCAAGCAGAATATTTTTATCTAAATTATCGATTGTGTAATGAGAGGTTAAATTTGTCATAATTTTTAACGATTCCTTAAATTATCCACCAAAATATTAGCGAAACAAAATTGATTTACGTATTTTTTTAGGTACTATTGATTTATTTTAGCATTTACCCGATGATTGATTAAAGTTAATTTATTAAAGAGAATTCTATGTGCTCAATTTTTGGTTTACTCAATATTCATGGCGATGTAAAAATATTGCGAGCCAAGGCCCTTAAACTTTCCGCAAAAATGCGCCATAGAGGCCCAGATTGGTCGGGGAGCTGGCATAATGATCATGCTATTTTAGTCCATGAACGCCTAGCGATTGTCGATATGGAACACGGAGCCCAACCGCTTTTTAATCAAGAGAAGACCCATGTTTTAGCCGTGAATGGGGAGATATACAATCATAAGGAACTCGCAAAAGCCCTTCAAAAGGAATCGAAAGATCCCAGTCGGATCTATAGTTATCAAACTGGCTCCGATTGTGAAGTTATTCTCGCTTTATATAAAGCATTCAAACAACATCCAGAAACAGAACTTAAATCTTGGTTATCTAGGTTATCGGGCATGTATGCTTTTATCTTATATGATATTGAATTAGATCAGTATCTCATCGCCAGAGATCCTATGGGTATCATACCCCTTTATTATGGTTATGATGAATTAGGACAACTCTATGTCGCCTCGGAAATGAAAGCCTTGGTTAAAGATTGTAAATGGGTACGTCCTTTCCCACCGGGTCAATATCTGTTAAAACAATCTGGGCTCACGCCATTTCCTATGGATGAAAGTCAACTAACTGTATTTTATGAACCTTCTTGGCAACAAGTTGATCATCAAAAACCATTTCTCAGCGATGTATCACAATTAAAGTCTGGTTTAGAGCAATCGGTTAAAGCCCACTTGATGTCAGATGTGCCCTATGGATTATTACTCTCTGGTGGTCTAGACTCCTCATTAATCGCTTCAATTACTCAAAAATTTGCTGCAAAACGTATAGAAGATGAGGATTCCTCACCTGCTTGGTGGCCGCAATTACATAGTTTTGCCATTGGCTTAGAGGGATCACCCGATCTCATGGCAGCAAAAAAAGTGGCGGATGCTATTGGCACCATACATCACAATTTAACTTTTACTGTTCAAGACGGATTGGATGCTCTTCGTGAAGTGATTTATCATATTGAAACCTACGATGTCACCACAATCCGCGCTTCTACCCCAATGTATTTAATGGCACGTAAAATCAAAGCCATGGGGATCAAAATGGTGTTGTCTGGCGAAGGTGCGGATGAGATTTTTGGTGGCTATTTATACTTCCATAAAGCACCAGATGCAGAACAATTCCATCAAGAAACCATCAGAAAGCTGCAAAGACTCCACTTATATGATTGCTTAAGAGCCAATAAATCCATGTCCGCTTGGGGAATTGAAGCAAGAGTACCCTTTTTAGATACACAATTTCTAGAACTCGCCATGAATCTCGATCCGCAATTAAAGATGTGTCAGGGAGACAAAATAGAAAAACACGTACTGAGACAAGCTTTCGAGGGTGATTTACCTCATGAAATCTTATGGCGACAGAAAGAGCAATTTTCCGATGGTGTTGGCTATGGTTGGATTGATAGCTTAAAAGCTCATGCACAAACTGAAATTAGTGATATCTTGTTAGACAATGCATCCTTTAAGTTTCCCTATAACACGCCTCGTACTAAAGAGGCTTATTATTATCGTTCTATTTTCGAAGAGTCGTTCCCCTCGGCAACAGCCGCAGAAACCGTACCTGGCGGGGACTCTGTGGCCTGTAGCACCAGTGAAGCAATTGCTTGGGATGCCTCATTTAAGAACAACTTAGATCCCTCAGGCAGGGCTGTATCCAAAGTACATCATGAAAGTTATTAAACCTAACCACTCGGTTTGGGAGAGAACTGCACCTCTCCCAAACCAACTCGCCCTCTTGCCTGGCTTCGCAATGCGAAGCTTCGGCTGCGGCACTACTCCAGCCTAAAGGCCGGGGTTAAAACCTGTCCTTGCTGGAAGATGCAGCGCATCTTGTGTCGAGATTAATCAGATGTTTGTAAGCTCACTAATGAATCTAGGTTAAAACCTATATTGTCAAAGTACAAGGGAATAGTCCATACTAGGAGCCTATCCGAGAATAGCGATCGTAGCGAGGGCAAGCCTGATTAGTCTATTCTCGGACAGGCTCCTAGACTTAATTAATATAAACTATATTTCCAGGGTATTCTTTTTGACAAACTCATCTCATCAACAAGTTGGATTAAAATGGCTCTACTTTGTAGCCATTTTTATCGCCCTGAGTTTGGTGGGATCTCAGTCAGATAACAGCACCCTGCTTCAAAAAATTAAAGCCCGAGGTGAATTGCGTATAGTGACACGCATTGGACCAACAACCTATTTCATTGGGGGTAATGGTTCTTCTGGCTTCGAATATGATCTCGCAGCACGCTTTGCTGAATATCTAGGCGTCAAACTATCCGTCATTGCGACAGATGATATGAGAAATGTATTTAGATTAGTCAACTCTGGTCAGGTAGATATGGCTGCCGCTGGCCTTGCTATCACCCCAGAACGAGACAAACTCTTCGACTTTAGCCCATTTTACCAAAAAATTGATATCAAACTTGTCTTTAAACAGGGTAATTTTTGGCCGAGAGATCTAGAACAGCTTGATGGAAATTTGACGGTTTTAGCGGGTAGCAGCCACTCTGAGCTATTACTCAGATTAAAACAAGATCATCCCAATCTAAGTTGGCACGAAAACTCCACATTAGCCGTGGATGATTTAGTGGATGAAGTCCTTGAAGGCAAAATCAACTACACATTGTTAGACAGCAATGATCTGATTTTGCAAAGAAGATACCATCCAGAATTAGCCGTCGCTTTTACCTTAGAAGAAAACAATCAACTGGCTTGGGCCATGAAAAAAAATGCCGATCATAGCTTGTATCAGGCAACAGCAGAGTTCTTCTCTTTGATGAAAGAGAACCAGAAATTAGCCAACTTACTGGAAGTTTATTATGGTCATCTTGAAAATTTTGATTATGTAGGTTCTAGACGGTTTTTAAGAGCTGCGCGCAAAAAATTACAAAAATACCAAACATTTTTTGAAGAAGCAGGATCGCAAGAATTAGATTGGAAACTGCTTGCCGCCATAAGCTATCAAGAATCTCATTGGAATCCTAAAGCTCGTTCAGCCACCGGAGTTCGTGGCATGATGATGCTGACATTGCCCACTGCAAAACAATTAGGTATTAATAATCGCCTGGATGCTGAAGAAAGTATCAAAGGAGGAAGCAAATACTTTTTGAGCATGTTTAAAAAGTTTCCAGACAGAATACAAGAACCCGATAGAACCTGGTTAGCCCTGGCCAGTTACAACGTAGGCTTTGGGCACCTTGAGGATGCACGTATTTTGACTCAACTTATGGGAGGTAATCCTGATAAATGGCTAGATGTAAAAGAGCACTTACCTCTATTGAGACAACGCAAATGGTACAAACAAACCCGCTACGGCTATGCAAGGGGCGATGAACCTGTTCAGTACGTTGACAATATCAGACGCTATTATGAAGTCTTAAACTGGATATACGAAAATCAGGAAAAAAATACTGATCATAACCATGATCAAATCCTGGCCACCAATCAATAATTCCTTTGTCAGAAAAACCCATTTACCCAGTTTTTGATACATCCTCTATGGCGTTGCATTCTCCCTTCCCGACCAAGCAATAATAATTTCAACCTTGTGCTTGATTTTTATTGAAACAACTTGCCTTAAATAGCATACTTTCTTTTTTTTTGACTGCTAATTTAATATGGCTTATTTGGGTGAGTTCTCTGCAATATTAACCGCACTTTGTTGGGCGCTTTCCATTTTCTATTTCCGTCAATTGTGCAATAATTTTTCACCGCTTTCATTAAACTTGTGGAAAGGTGTGATCGCTATATTTGGCCTAATAATGAGTATTGCTTTCTCTCATACCTCATTTTTTTCCAGCCAACATGATGTACTTTGGTTATTGCTCAGTGGCGCCATTGGCATCGGCATAGGTGATAGTGCATTCTTTGCGGCACTGAATCGAATGTGTGAACGCACAACTTTATTGCTAACTGAAACCCTTGCGCCTATTTTTACTGCTGCTTTGGCAATTGTGTGGTTAGCCGAATGGTTAAGCGCCTATCAATGGTTGGCTATCGCTATTATTTTGCTAGGCGTCGATTTAGTGATACGTTCCCGCAAAGGCAAAAAACGCAGTATGGATATCTCGTGGTCTGGCTTTAACTTTGCTGCGCTTGCCGCACTTTGTCAGGCGGTGGGCGCTGTGATTGGACGGGATGTTCTCATACACTCGGATATTGACATCAAAACCGCCAGTTTATATCGGCTGTTAGGTGGCGTACTGCTTGTGATGGTGTTACTGATCAGCACCCGAAAAAAGTGGTTGCCGCAAGAATATAAACAAGTCCATTTATGGAAAACTCTATTCAAAGCAACCTTAATCGGTACATTGATTGCGATGGTATTACAGACCTTTTCCTTTCAGCATGCTCCAGCGGCTATTGTGCAAGTATTATTTGCCAGCTCCATTTTATTTTCTTTACTTTTAGCCAAGCTACGCGGGCAGGTAATCGCCAGAACAGCCCTATACGGATCCGCCATTGCCATGTTTGGTGTGAGTCTGATTTTTTTGAAATGAGCGTTGTCACTAGCTTCTAGTGGTATAAAGTACGCCCAGTAAAAGAATGAGCTAATGTGTGTCCATCTACCTGCTCTAGTTCCCCGCCTAAAGGTACCCCCTGAGCAATTCGGGAGATTTTAGTTCGAGTTGGATCAATCATTTCCGCAATATAATGGCAGGTTGCATCCCCTTCAATGGTTGCACCTAAAGCCAGGATGATTTCTTGTGGGGGATCTTGCTCTAATCTCAATTGCAATTCATTTAAACCAATATCATTGGGGCCTATGCCATCCAATGGGGACAAATGCCCCATCAATACAAAATAAAGCCCTCGATAACTCAAAGTGTGTTCGATCGCAATCACATCTGTGGGCGTTTCTACGATACAAAGGTTATGAGTTTCGCGTTTAGGATGTAAGCAAATCTCACAAACTTCATGCTCAGTGAAGGTGCGACATTTGGCGCAATGTTTGACTTGACTCATCGCTTTTTGCAAAGTATCGGCCAGATGCAAGGCGCCTTTGCGGTTTCTTTCTAACAAATGGTAAGTCATACGGGTAGCAGATTTGGGGCCGACGCCAGGCAAACAACGTAGAGCATCTATCAATTGTTGGATTAGATCATTTTGACTCATGCATTAGCCCCAAGGGTTAGAAAAAGTGTTTGATTTTTAAAAGGGTAATTTAAATCCTGGCGGCAAATTTAAGCCATCAGTTAAACCCGACATACCCTCTTGAGCCAGTTTTTCAACGCGTCGAACGGCATCATTTACCGCTGCAGCAACCAAATCCTCTAAAACTTCCTTCTCTTCACTCATCATGCTGGCATCAATAAAAACTCGTTTCACATCATGACGTCCGGTCATGGTCACTTTGACTAGACCGGCCCCGCTTTCACCGACCACTTCTGCCTGCGCTGCTTTTTCTTGCATGATCTTCATTTTGGCCTGCATTTCTTGAGCTTGTTTCATTAAGTCACCTAAACCACCTTTCATGCAATATACCTCCTCAGTAATTAATTATTTTTGATCTAAAGGATGAATAGAATCTTCTCGAATCTTTCCGTTAAATTTATTTAAGACATCATTCACCAATGGATGGTTGTCAATGATGTGTTGTGCTTGCTGTTGTTTTTCTTTTTCGATACGTTGTTGTATTTGACGGGCACTTTCACCCAGTGCGTTATCATCATCATCCACAATTTCAAGATGTAATTTTTTGCCTAAGGTATTTTTAAGTGCATCCACAATTTGTTGCATTCTATCAGGAGTCAACATGGTTTTAGGCGCATTTTGACAGCTGATCATCAAATTATCTTGTTCCAATCGATAAAATCTTGAACCTAAAATTAATTGTCGATTCATACCGCCTAAATCCAAGTTTTTGGCAATAAGCCCCCAATTTGTAGCAGAAATAGGTTCATTTTCTGAAAAGGCATTGGTTGTCTTAGTAGAGCTGGTC
>PCTP01000161.1:0-7057 GCA_002770795.1 Gammaproteobacteria bacterium CG22_combo_CG10-13_8_21_14_all_40_8
TGGCATAGGTCAGGGTTTTTGTACAGTCACTCCATTACAATTAGTAAACGCAACAGCTATCCTAGCTAATGGTGGAACTCGTTTTAAGTTGAGCCTGGTCGATGCTATCAAAAAAGGGGAGCAGATTATTCAGTTAGAGCCTCGATTGGCTAATGAACAGGTCGCGTTTAGCCAGAAGAATTGGCTTGCGGTGATGAAAGCGATGCGCGGTGTAGTGAAAGAGGGAACAGCTGCAAGAGCTTTTGCCGGAGCGAATTTTACTTCAGCTGGAAAAACAGGCACAGCACAATTAGTGAGTGTAGGGCAAGACGAAGAATATGAAGCGGATAACATCAGCGAAGGCAATAGAGATAATGCGATGTATATGGGATTCGCCCCCTTTGAGAAACCAACGATTGCCATTGTTGTGGTCATGGAAAATAAAGGGCATGGCGGCGCTCAAGCTGCGCCTATTGCGCGTAAAGTGATGGAAAGCTGGTTTGATTTTAATGCTCCCACAAAGGTCGTAACCAATGAGTGACTTTTTAGCGAGAAGCCATACCCATAAAGAGCGTCAAAGCTTATGGTGGCGTTTTCATCTAGATTGGCCCTTATTGTTGGGTATTTTTTTACTGATGAGTTTTGGGCTATTGGTGCTTTATAGTGCATCTGGTGAAAATTTGGGCATGATAAAGCGTCAAGTGTTTCGACTTTCTGCCGCTATGGTGGTGATGGTTGTTTTAGCCCAGATCCCTCCACGTATTTTTACATATTGGGCTTTCCCTATTTTTGCCATTGGCGTGCTGGTTTTGATCAGCGTATTGGTTTTTGGTGCGGTAGGAAAAGGTGCCCAAAGATGGTTAGATCTCGGCATCTTCAAGTTCCAACCTGCCGAGATGATGAAGCTAAGTATGCCACTTATGCTGGCATGGTATTTTGATAAATATCGACTCCCCCCAAGAAACAGGGAACTTGCTGTTGCTGGCTTCGCGATATTGCTGCCGACAATTCTAATCGCCAAGCAACCAGATTTAGGTACAGCTTTGCTGATTGCTAGCTCAGGGGTATTTGTCGTTTTTTTAGCAGGTATACGTTGGCGTGTTATTTTGGGTGCCGCGGTGGTCTTCATTTCTTATGCCCCCATCCATTGGTTCTTTTTGATGCATAACTATCAACGCCAAAGAGTTCTAACATTTTTGAATCCAGAATCTGATCCTTTAGGTGCTGGGTATCATATTATTCAGTCCAAAATTGCTATTGGTTCAGGTGGTTTGTATGGAAAGGGCTGGTTAAATGGCACTCAATCTCAGCTGGATTTTCTACCAGAACGACACACAGACTTTATTTTTTCAGTCTTAGCTGAAGAGCTCGGTTTAATTGGTGTCATTGTTTTATTGTCACTTTATTTATATATAATTGGACGTTGCTTGTTTTTAGCAAACCAGTCACAGGATAGTTTTTCAAGGCTATCTATTGGGGCTATTGCATTGACTTTTTTTGTGTATGTTTTAGTGAATATAGGTATGGTGACAGGTTTGCTACCTGTCGTTGGTCTACCATTACCCTTAGTTTCTTATGGTGGAACCTCGTTGGTGACTTTGATGGCTGGATTTGGTGTAGTGATGTCATTACACACGCATCGAAGGTTAATGTCACAATAATTTGAAATGATGACAAAATGGATAGAACTCAGTCCCCAAAATAAGGTCTATTTAGATGAGGTTTTCCAAGGGTTTATCAAGATAACAATACACTACAAGTAGATTTTTTGGGTGGTTTATATCTTACATACTGGTGATGATGAAGCCTACATTGAAAAATATCCAAAGAAAATTAAATCCAACAGCTGTTTATTTTTAATTAAAGAGGTCATTTTGAAAGCGATAAAAGCCCTAGTTAGCCTTATGATTTTAATATCTACCAATGTCAAAGCGTTCGATTATTCAGATGATCCTGAGTTGTTTTCTCAGCAACTGATGGAACAACATCAAATGAGTTCTGAGCAAACTGAAAAATGGCTTTCTAAAGCAACAGTTCAACAAAGTATTATCGACGCAATGAATAGACCAGCAGAGGGGAAGCCTTGGTATCAATATCGAGATATCTTTTTAACCCAAAAACGCATTGATGAAGGTGTGAAATTTTGGGAAAAACACCAAAAAACTTTAAGCTTGGCTGAAAAAAAATATGGCGTACCCGCTCAATTGATTGTTGCCATTATCGGTGTTGAAACATTCTATGGGAAAAATAAAGGAAGTTATTCAGTGCTTGATGCATTGTACACCTTAGGTTTTCATTATCCCCAAAGAGGTCAATTTTTTAGAAATGAATTAGCACAATATTTTTTGCTGGCTCAACAACAAAAGTGGCAACCTGACATTGCTAAAGGTTCTTACGCTGGGGCTATGGGATATGGGCAATTTATCCCTAGTAGCTACCTGGAATATGCCGTTGATTTTGATGGAGATGGTCATATTGATCTGATTAATAATCCAGTCGATGCCATTGGTAGTGTGGCCAATTATTTTGCTAAACATGGATGGCAAAAAGATCAGCCTGTCATTGTCGATGCGCATATAAATAATTGGCAAGCGAGCCGACTGGCTAGCAGAAGAACCGAACTTTCTTACAGCTTGGATGAGCTATCGAAGAAGGGAGTTTTTACTTCGGCTTCTCTTGATCCTGAAACTAAAGTGTCTTTATTGATGTTTGAACAGCCCAAAAAACACCAATATCAAATGGGGTTACATAATTTTTATGTCATTAGTCGGTATAATCACAGCCCTTTGTATTCGTTAGCTGCTTTTCAATTGAGTGAAGAAATTAATCAGGCAAATAAACAAAGTATTATTGGGGCAAAAGGTAGATAGTTTCTATGTTGCAAAAATTAAGACGATATTTTGTAATGATTTTTGTCGTTAATTTAATGGGCTGTATTTCTCAGCAGCCTATCTATCATGCAGAAAAGGATTCAGGCCCAACTCAACCTGTTGATGTAAGCCATGTTCAAGACGCTGTACCTAAAGTCGAGCCCAGAAGTCGCTATGGAAATCCTGATTATTATGAGATAGCCGGACTGCGTTATTTTGTACTTAATTCATCTGTTGGATTTAACCAAACAGGAAATGCGAGTTGGTACGGGCGTAAATTTCATGGGAAAAGAACATCGAGTGGGGAACCTTATGATATGTATAGCATGACCGCTGCGCATAAGACCTTACCTCTTCCAACCTATGTCGAAGTGGTTAATTTGCAAAATGGTAAAAAGATCATTGTTAAAGTGAATGATCGAGGACCTTTCCATCCGGATAGAATTATTGATTTATCCTATGCTGCCGCTAAAAAACTAGACTTTATAAACAAAGGAACGGCTCTCGTGTCAATCACTGCGCTGCAACCAGGCATACCAGAATCCGCTCATCAATTATCCACAGGCTATTTGGTTCAATTTGGTGCTTTTAGTGATAATCGTGCGGCACAGAAGATGGCTTTAACTACTGAGGAGACGCTTAAACAAAAAGTTGATGTGGTGGCCATTCAATTGGATGGAAATCTTTTATATCGTGTTCGACTCGGCCCATTTTCAACTAAGCAACAAGCCATTTTGTGGATTGAGAAAGCACTATCCCAAGGAATTGATGGGGCAAAACTGGTCACAATGGCAGATAAGTGGCACAACTTGTAAAAAAAAAACAGAAACAACTCGGTTAAGGATGAAATAGCATTCAATTTCTTGTACCCTATAGCTAACTTCATGCAAGACATAGGTTAAAACTAATGATTTCGTAGCAACAATCGCATGCAATATTTTTCGAAACAAAAGTTTTTGCAAACATTATTAGAAAACAACGGGTTCAATGATTGTTTAATATTATTTAAAACACATGGTATGCCCATGTTACTTCAAGCATTTTGAGGTAGCATGGGTATATAGTCTATAGCCTTCTGGGCCTTATATTTTAACCAAAATTAGAAACTAACGATGATATCAAAAAAATCTATTTTATTTAGCCTTGCCCTCGTATGGCAAACGGTTTACGCAGCACCTGCATTTGTTCCAGAAGCTCCCTCCATAGCGGCAAAAGCTTACGTGCTAATGGATGCTGATAGTGGTGAGATTATTAGTGCATCCAATGAAACTGAAAGTTTAGCACCTGCCAGTCTGACAAAAATGATGACCAGCTATGTGATAGATTCAGAACTAAAGCAAGGCAATATCAAATTAGATGACCAGGTGAATGTTAGTGAAAAAGCTTGGGCAAAAAATTTTCCCGGATCGTCTAAAATGTTTATCGAACCAGGTAAAGAGGTTACTGTGGATCAACTGAGAAAAGGCATTATTGTGCAATCAGGCAATGATGCCAGTGTGGCCATCGCTGAACACATTGCTGGTAGTGAAGATGCATTTGTTCAAGTAATGAATCATCATGCCAAGCTCTTAGGTTTAACAGGTACTCATTTTGTGAACAGTATGGGATTGCCTAACCCTGATCATTACACTACAGCCATTGATATAGCCAAGCTAGCCCAGGCAATTATTCATGATTTCCCTAAAGAATATTACATCTATGCGATGAAATCTTTTGAGTACAATAATATTGAACAAAGTAATCGTAACCGCTTACTCTGGGATAGAAGCATGAATGTGGATGGATTAAAAACCGGACACACCGAAGAGGCAGGATACTGTCTTGTTGCCTCGGCGAAAGAAGATGATATGCGCTTGATTTCAGTTGTTATGGGGGCAGATTCTGAAAATTCCCGTAAACAAGCCAGTAAAAAGTTATTGGCTTGGGGTTTTAGATATTATAGAACCATCACTCCAGTACAAGCGGGTGAATCTTTACATCAATTGAAAGTCTGGTATGGAAAAACAGATCAGTTGGATGTAGGCATAGCCAAGCCTATACATATCACCTTACCTAAATCTCAAGTGAAAGTGCTTAAAGCTGAGTTTGTGGCAACCGAAGGATTAGAAGCTCCAATCCAAAAAGGACAGGAAGTGGGAAAACTATTTTTTAGAGTGGATGGAAAAGATATTAAAGAGGTTCCATTGGTGGCATTGAATGATTTGGCTGAAGGCGGTTTTTTCAGTCGTGTGAACGATTGGTTAACCATTAAAGTTAAATCTTTACTGTAAATATTTTGGAGATGAGCGATGTCTGATTCCAGTGATGAGTTATGGAACTTTCCCTGTGACTTTCCTATCAAAGTGATGGGGATTGCGCATGAGCAACTGTTGATTGAAGTATTATTGGTGATCCAAAAGCATGCTCCCGGTGATTATGTGCCAGAAGTGAAACCGAGCAAAACAGGAAAGTTTCATTCGATTACCGTGAACTTTACGGCACACAGCAAACAACAGCTTGATGCCATTTATCAAGAACTTCATGCTTTGGAGTTGGTTAAAGTGATTTTATAGCTCAAACTTTATTATGAGGCTAAGACTAACCAGGTCTCTGATAAAGATGCTGAGCTGGTTGAAACAAAACCCAAGAAGTTAAAAAATATTTATCTGAAGATAAAGGAATATTACCACGATGGGTGTGAGTGAAACCGGCAGGCGCAATAATCATCCTACCAGCTTTGGGTCGAATCTTTTTTTGCTGATAGAAAAACTCAGTTTCCCCACCCTCAACGATGTCATTTAAATAAAAAGAAAATAACAATACTCTATGTAAACTATCTTGATTACTATCGTTAGGATGAGGGTAAACCTCGGAGTGCCAATGATGGTAACCGCCTTGGGATTTTTTATAAAGTTGAATATTGATAGCACCTAAGCGATAAATGTAGCGAATAAGTCCCGCCAAATTTTCATCGTTCATCTGAGCGATATCTTCATGGGTGATGACTCTCACTTTTCCAGTGACAGGATCTTGAATGGAGGTTGAAACGGCTCCCACCAACATGAATGGAAACTTTCTCATGTATCTAACCAAACCAGCTAACGTGGCATTTTGGATGATGATATTTTCTTTTTGCCAATCCTTGTAGGAGGTGATTTGGATATCAATACTATCCTTTTTAGTCACATCCACACCATGTCCGACTCTACCAGCCTGTTTATGCGGGCTTTTATTAAACTTTTCGATAAACTGTTCACAGTGAACTTCACTGAGGGCATTATCATAAATTTCTAGAAAGTCGGTCATGGTCAGTTGCCTCAACTATTTTTTGGGCCACATGCGTTCAAAAACACCATTATTGGCGCGTTTGTGCTTGATAGCTGCTGCTAAATGAATCAAGACAAAGGCACCTAAAGTCCACCCTAAAATAACATGGAAATTTTCAAACAACTCATGGAGTTCAGGATTTTTACTCATTAATACTGGCATAGAAAAAAGATGGAAGAAGCTTACCGGAAAACCCTTGGAGTTAATCATAAGATACCCCATCATTGGCACAATAAACATCAATAGATAAAGAAGATGTTGTACGCCTTTGGCAATCTTATTTTCAATTGGGCTGATAGTCTCAGGCATGGCTGGGGATTTATGAGTGAAAGTCCAAATTATTCTCAGAATAATCAGTGTTAAAATCATCACCCCAAAGGAAATATGAACACCAAAAAGTGTTGAACGTAAAGGTTTTTGGGCATCATCCATAAAAATCGCCAATATCAGGTTGCTTAAAATTAAAAAAGCCATCAGCCAATGTAATAAACGAGCTGTTTTGTTATAGGATAGTGACATGTTGGGGATCCGTTGACATCAAAGAGTAAGGATATTTATAAGGGCAAAGCATTGCGATGTCAATAATTAGCTGCAAAATCAGCCAATTAGGCAATAATCAAGTTAACTCGTCAACAATATAAGCAGAATATTGGATTCAAGTTCACAGAGTAATTTATTGCGATTAAACGATTGAGCAAAATTTATTCAAAAGATGAGTGCATGAACTAAAGATCAAAAAAATGAATACAATGTGTTGTCTCTATTACTTCTAATAGAGAAAGAGATGAATTAGAAAGAAGCATTGTACCAACCTTGTTTCAATTATTGACTACGGATGAACAGCCCATTCGCATTAGAAATAGTGATGATGATTTTCATCCAGCCTATCTGGGGATGTACAG
>PCTP01000161.1:7064-8497 GCA_002770795.1 Gammaproteobacteria bacterium CG22_combo_CG10-13_8_21_14_all_40_8
TGAATTTTTCCTTCTTTATGTGATGGATGTGTATAACTTTCGTACATACACTCCTATCGCCAAAGATGGAAATAGGTTTTATTTGCGGAGAAAATCGAGTTTGCGCATTGATGTTTCTGATGAGGCTGGGAGGGATTCTGGAAGACTCTTATCTGATGGAAGAGGTGACATTTGGATCTTTGATAAATTACAGAGTGTATCTATGTCTAATCCGACACCTTTGAGAGTTGGTGAAGTCAATTTAGCAAAAGAGGAGGTACTATCATGGGGTGAGCCGCTCTCTAAAAGAGCCGTTAAGCTGAAGGATCAGTTACAGGTACCTAATAGTGTTTCCAACTTTTGAAGAGAAAATGGACGTTTTGAATGAGTCATTTTTTTATCCCAAAATCTTATAAATTTGCTAAACTCCACTTCGTTTAAACAACTCAAGGTTCCTAATGAAGAATTTAGCTCATATTTCAAAAGTCATCCTATTGGTTTTTATGGCCAATTTTACCCCCAAAGCCCAGGCCGTCGAGTCCTTTGTTTTTACTGCAATCCCGGATCAAAATGAACAGCAGTTGGTGGAGCGTTTTGGGCAGGTTGCCAATTATCTTGAAAAGAACTTAGGCGTGCCGGTTAAATATGTGCCTGTTAAGTCTTATGCCGCAGCGGTGTTGGCCTTTCGTAATAATCAAGTGCAGTTGGCTTGGTTTGGTGGATTATCTGGAGTAAGAGCGAGGTTATTAGCGCCTGGTTCTCAAGCCATTGCACAGGGCTTAGAAGATAAAGAGTTTGTGACTTATTTTATTGCCCATAATAGCCAATCATTCCCCCTTGCTGACAAATTGCCCGAAACTTTAAAAGGTAAAACTTTTACTTTTGGTTCTAAAGGGTCAACTTCTGGCCGATTAATGCCCGAGTTTTATTTAAAAGAGCAGTTAGGGCAATCTCCCGATAAAATTTTTAAGCGTGTAGGCTTTAGTGGTGATCATAGTCGAACCATTGCATTGGTTCAGGCTGGCAGCTTTGATGTGGGGGCAGTGAACTATAAGGTTTGGCAATCGGAACTGGCTGAGGGGAAAATTGATTTATCTAAAGTGCATGTTTTTTGGAAAACACCCACCTATCAAGATTATCAATGGAGCATTCGTGGCGATGTCGATGCACGATTTGGTGAAGGGTTTTCTGAAAAAGTGAAGCAAAGCTTGATAAATCTAAAGGATAAAAAAATACTGGATGCGTTTCCCAGAGAAAAATTCATCGAAGCCAAAAATTCTGATTATCAGGCCATCGAAAAAGTCGCCAAATCAATTGGGTTGTTAGATGAATGAAGCCATTGCTTTCATTACGAGATGAAGCACGCTTTGCCGGAAAAAAATGCTTAATTAAAATTGAGCAGTTAGATATTGTCGAGGGCGAAAAAGTTGTGGTACTGGGGCCGAGTGGTGCTG
>PCTP01000124.1 GCA_002770795.1 Gammaproteobacteria bacterium CG22_combo_CG10-13_8_21_14_all_40_8
TGATGAAGCCATAATTCGGGCAATTAACAGCCTCTGTGATCAATCTCCTTGTACCGATTTCGTACTCATTGGAGAAGGAACTCCAGCGCTTGATGGTAAAGATGGATATTTAAAACCACTTTTTGATCCAACCCAACCTAGAGTATCTGCTGGTGATCCATTATTTAAAGTTATGCCTCCAACACAGGGAAGCAAAGGTGTCGATATATTTGGACAGGAAGTAGCCCCTAAAGCAGGTGAATCTATAAAGCCAGAGATCGGGCAACATGTGATAAAAGATAAGGAAACTGAACAATATCAAGCAGAAGTGGATGGTTTTGCGATGATACTTCGACATAAAGTCTTGGTATCCAAATACTTCAATATTCAAATCAATGCAGATGCCAGTCAAGCCAACTTATCTTTCCGAAAAGATGAAACCTGTGACGAGGATCTCTTTAAACTACTCAAAGAGCTAGATATTAGCTACGGGCTCAAGGAAGATAGTATTCGTCGCTCATTGGATGTTGATGAAATCAATAATCTGATCATTGCAGAAGGCACGCCTGTAGAAGAAGGTCAGGATGCCGCAGTTTTATACAACTTTGCCAGAAAGAAAACTTGGCGCACAATCGGTAAACAGTATGCAAAGATACAACAACAACCCATTCTACAAATGTATGATCCATCTCATGTTGTTCTAAAAATCAAAGCAGCCGTTAAAGGAACCGATGGCGTCAATGTTTTTGGTGAAAAGATTTTGGCCAAAACAGTCAAAGACATCAATGTGATGGCAGGAGAAAATGTCCATACAGAACAAAAACAAGGCATACAATTTTTCTCAGGAAAAATGAGAGGAACACCAATTTTCAATAAAAATCGTTTGGATATTATTGATGAATTTATTGTAGATGGAGATCTCCACCCAGATATTGGAAACATTGACTTTGAAGGTAATATTCTAATTAAAGGCGATGTGCAAAATGGGTTTATTCTTAAATCCAAGAAAGATATTACCGTTAAAGGCGTTGTCTATAAATCTTCGCTTTTTGCTGATGGTAACATTGTTGTTACTGCCGGTATATCCGGGATAGGGCCCGGCAATTTTAATTGTAAGGGTTGTTTAGAAACAACTTACATTGATGAATGCTACATAGAACTTGATGGAGATCTTATCGTCACTAATGAAATTATCGCTTCTCACATCTTTTGTCGAGGAGCGGTGATCTGCGAAAAGGCAGAGATTCATGGTGGAGATCTTATTGCATTAAGAGGGATCAATGTGAAAGCCATTGGTTCGGAACATCAAGTCAGGACCCATGTCACTGCGGGCATGGACTATATCTATGAAAGCCATCTAAAAGCCGCACAAACCCAAATTAAAAAACTCGATTTAGAAGAAGTTAAACTCAATCATGATCTCTATGAATTTAAGCTCAAACCTGAAATCATCAAGTTAGCCACACCTAAGCAAAAACAAGATTTCAAGGACAAACTTCAACGATTAGCGGCTATCGCCAAAGAAAAACGAGAGTTACTCGAACCATTGGAGGCGATGAAAGCGGAAGTCGATAAGGTAGCACATCCAGAAATTCAGGTTCATAAAATCATTCAACCGGGCACCACCATTGAGATAGGTGAAAATTCTTATCATACTCGGCTGGCCATTAAAGGCCCAGTGCGAGTTATTGATGATAAGAAAATTCGTTTTGTGGAAAACTAACTCAACCACATATTCACTTGCCACTTAGCTATATTTTGAGGGTAAATAGGTAGAAAGCATTCACTTTTGCCAAAAGTTTATCCAACAAATTCATCCCATCATCTCAACACACACATCGAACAAAAAACGCTGAAATGATCATCAGTCTATTGACAGCCCCATGGGTTATCTTTATGGTAAGAAGATCTGCCATCACCGAGTAATAATAATGAATCTAAAAAGAAAATTAATCACTATTTGTTTAGTTTTAATGGGTAATTTTTCTTACGCTGCCGACAATGTTGATAAATTACAACAAGTCATTGATGGTCCCCAGCGAAGTGTTGAAAACAAAGCGCGGGATATTTATCGTCATCCTTATAAAACCCTCAAATTTTTCGGACTCACAGAAAGTATGACGGTTGCAGAAATCACGCCTGGTGGGGGATGGTACACAGAAATATTAGCCCCCTATTTAAAGGATCACGGACAGTATATTGCTGCAGGTTATGATATACATTCTAAAAGTGATTATTACAGAACGAATGCTGAAAAGTTTCAAGCAAAACTAGACGCTGATCCCGAACATTATAGCAAAGCTCATGTCTCGGTTATGCAGTTACCCGATCAATTAGACTTTGCTCCCGCAGAAACGGTAGACATGGTTGTATCATTCCGCAATGTCCATCATTGGCATTCTAAAGGAGAAACTGAAAAAGTTTTTGGTGCTATCTTTAAGTCATTGAAACCGGGTGGTGTTTTTGGCCTGGTTCAACATCGAGCAGGCTATGACCAACCCAAAGATACCAGTGGCGCTTTAGGTTATGTTTCACCAAAAGAAGTGATCGATATTGCAAAAAAAGTCGGGTTTGCGCTTGAAGCAAAATCCGAAGTCAATGCCAACCCCAAAGACACAAAAGACTACGAAAAAGGCGTCTGGACACTTCCTCCAGTCTATCGTTTAAAAGATCAAGATAAGGATAAATACCAAAAAATTGGTGAAAGTGATCGCATGACGCTCAAATTCGTTAAAAAGGCTTTAAAATAACGCGGCTTATTTGTTGCGAGATTGTTTGCTAAAAAAATGCCTCTGATGTTCAATTCAAATATTGAACTGAGCTTCAGAGGCATAATATCTTCTAATGATTAAAAATAGAGCCTTAAAACCGTTTCTGCCACACAGGCTGGTTTAGAGCTATTTTCAATTTCTATACTAATCTCATTCACCACTTCTATACTACGCTTCATAGGCACTAAGCCAATGAGACGTGTTCTGGCGCGTACTCTCAAACCGGATTTGACGGGTACGGGAAAACGAACCTGATTGAGGCCATAATTCATAATCATTTTGGCTTCTGGATAAGGGTTTTTCTCGGGATCAACGGTTTCAGTGAGCGTAGGAATAAGAGCAAGGGTTAGAAAACCATGAGCAATAGTGGTTCTAAAAGGCGATTCTTTCTTGGCTCTTTCTGGATCTGTATGTATCCATTGCTTGTCGCCTGTAACCTGTGCAAATTGATCTATACAACTCTGATCGATGATAAACCACTCACCTAAATAGGTCTCTTCCCCTATTTTTTTTTCTAAATTGGCATACATCTTTTTTACTTCTGCCGTTTGAATTAAAGGCTTTTCTTCATTTTGCTCATCTTCAAAGGGATTAAATCTTGAAAACCAAGGATTATTCAGTGTATTGGTTATTTTATGATTGAGTTTATCAGAAAGATCACGAAATTTAGGCTCCAGTTGAGCAATGAATTTCGCATTGTTTTGTTGAAAGTGTTCTTTTTTCTCTCTAATAAATTCAACAACATTCATAATAATTTCCGTTGACTGTCCTAAGAAGGCCGTACTAAAAAGGCCGTAAAAGGGCCTAACAGCTGAAATGGGGTTAAAATTATTATAAGTATATAAGTTAGCTATTTAAAAGGCTAGTGATATACCCGTGCCACCCCAAGATGAAGGATTTTAGAAAAAGCTTCAGTAGTCATAACAACCACAATGACCCTTTTCGGTGTTTTAGATAAAGACATCAAAGGAACTCTCTATGAACAATGCTTCAGTTTTATCTTTTTTTCCAGTGCCAAGCCCAAAAGCTCAGCCAAAAATTTAAAATTTTTCATTCATAGCAACATTATTTTCACGGGTACGGGTATCGTTGAAGATGAATCCTTATTTTGGCTCTTAAGGCCCATAGGTAATCATGCTCTTTAGCAACTAGGAGCCTGTCCTAGAGCTCTTGAGTGTTCTGATTAGACTGATTTCCATTGACGATCATAATTTCCACCCGTCTATTTTTTGCTCGACCATCCGCTGTATCATTGCTCTCTAAAGACTTGGTATCGGCTAACCCATAAATGCTAAAGCGTTTTCTATCTAATTCGCCTGTACTCAATAACTCTCTCACCACACTGGCGGCCCTAGCGCCAGATAATTCCCAGTTTGATGGATATAGGGGCGTTTGAATAGGGCGATCATCTGTGTGTCCTGCAACTCTAATTTCTCCCTTTGTTTCTAACAAAATTTTACGTATTTTATCGATAACGGGTTTAAAACTGGTTCTTAATTTAGCACCACCAGATGGGAAAGATCCCTGCTCTCGAATGCGAATAAGGACAATGCTTTTCTTAGATTGAAGTTCCAATAATCCCGAATTAAGTTCTGCCGAAAGATTTTGAGCCAATTCTCGAGACAGGTTCTCAGCCTCTTTTTCCGCACTGGCATTTTCATTGAGTGAAGATAAATCAATCGTGGTAGGCTTGGTTGGTGCTTGGGGCTCATTATCACATTCAGGGCTTTCTGATTGTTCAGTTTCAAAATCTAAGGAATTTTTGGTTGAATCAATGGTTTCTTGTTGTAAGGTGACAATTAATGTGGGCTTGGGCTTTCCTGGTGAAAATTCTTGAGCAATCACACTGGTTCCTTTGGGAACGTCTTTTACCTTTATTTCATTTTGCACCCCAAAAGCTTTTGCCATGGAACCTGCAATTTGTTTAAACTTCATCACATCCATTTCGGAAAATGACAATAACAGCACAAAAAATGACATTAATAAGGTCATTAAATCTGCAAAGGTAGCCAACCATGCAGGAAGCCCCTCGGGGGGACATTTACACTCTTCTTCTTGATCAGACACAAATTATTCCTCAGCCACTGGACGAGATTTTTCTGGTAAATAGCCTTGAAGAAGTTGTTCAATCACTCTGGGATTCTGCCCCGCTTGAATCGAAAGTAAACCATCAATAATTAATTTATTCGCTAACTTATCTTCCTCATTACGCATCAATAGTTTTTCTCTGACAGGAATGGCCATCATATTCGCCATCAATGCCCCATATAAGGTAGTTAAAATGGCTATCGCCATGGCGGGCCCAATAGATTTTGGATCATCCATATTGGCTAACATCCCAACCAGCCCCACTAAGGTACCAATCATTCCCATGGCTGGTGCAATATCAGCCAAACTCTTGAAAACAGCCGCCCCATCTTCATGCCTTTGAGAGCTTAATTTCACATCTCCATGCAAAATGCTGGAAACCACTTCTTCCCCATGTCCATCAATGAGCAACCCTATGCCTTT
Source organism: Gammaproteobacteria bacterium CG22_combo_CG10-13_8_21_14_all_40_8 (assembly GCA_002770795.1). Taxonomy (GTDB): domain Bacteria; phylum Pseudomonadota; class Gammaproteobacteria; order Enterobacterales; genus 21-14-all-40-8. The sequence goes on from PCTP01000124.1 coordinate 5,262, forward strand.
TTTCATAAAAGAATTTGGAATTTCTGCACCTTCTAATGACAATAATCCTCCTTTTCTGGCCTTATCTGCCAATTCCACAATTTTGTCGATAAGCTCTTGAAGGTTCTCAGATTTGTAACTTAATGAATTCAGTCCAACCTTTATTCCTCCCACAAATTGAGGAAAAGTATGCTTCATAATCACAATGAAGTGACTACCAATTAGTACAATGAGTATGGAGGGAATATCTATAAACTGTGGTAGCCCACCAGCCAAGATCATCGCTACGACCACAATAGCATAGGCGCCAATGGCACCAATTAGGGTTGCTAAATCCACCTTATCTTCTCCAAAAAATGATTTTTCATTAAAATATGAGTTTGATATCTAAACTGATTTACTCATCCTTTTAGACTAAAGTTTAACTGCAATCTGATATTTATCCAGTTTCTGGATTAAGTTAATGGTTTCCATTCATAAATTTGTTTAAAATACAGTTCCTGAATATTGATTTGATCTGAATTCACTTTATTTTGCAGTCACAGGGTAATCAGACGCCACCTATTCATTCAGCTAAAAATTTGCGGAAAAAATATGACTAAATCAAAACCTATTGTCCATTTTGAAAAACAGTTAGCTGAATTAGAAAGCCTTGTTACCCGCATGGAACAAGGTGATCTGTCACTCAGCGACTCATTGAGCGCCTTTGAAAAAGGCGTCAATTTAACCAGTGCCTGTCTAGAGACCCTACATCAAGCAGAGCTAAAAATATCTCAACTACAATCTCTTGATAAAGACGCTGAACTTGCTGATTTTCCAAGTAATGATTGATTTTAGCAAAAAATGGAAGCCCATTATTGAGACTAATTTAGAACATTGGCTCTCCCCAACCATTCATTGTCCTGAAAAATTGTATACCGCTATGCGCTATAGCGCTTTGGCTGGTGGAAAAAGAATGCGACCTTTATTGGTTTATGCCACGGGATTATCTTTGGGCGCATCTGTTGCCGATCTGGCTGGACTGGCTTGTGCCATAGAATTTGTTCACGTTTACTCCCTCATCCATGACGATTTACCGGCCATGGATGATGATGATTTACGTCGTGGGAAACCAACTTGTCATATTGCCTTTGATGAGGCCACCGCTATTCTCGCTGGAGATGCTCTACAAACATTAGCCTTTGAAGTCTTAGCCACCTGTCCATTATCCCCAAAAGTCGAACCTTTTCGAGTCAGAATGATAGCGGCACTTGCTCGATCCAGCGGAACAGCGGGCATGGGAGGCGGTCAAGCTCTCGATTTAGAGGCAACCGGCAAAACTCTCAGTGTCGAGGCGCTTTCTTTGTTACATTCGATGAAAACTGGTGCCTTAATCCGAACAGCTGTGTTATTAGGGGCGCTTGGTGCTGGAAAAGCCGATCCCCAAGAATTACAAATACTGGATAATTTTGGGGATAAAATAGGGCTAGCCTTTCAAATTCATGATGATGTATTAGATATAGAAGGCAGCACCGAACTACTGGGTAAACCTCAAGGTTCAGATGTTGAAGCCAAAAAATCGACTTATCCTGCATTAATGGGTTTAGATCAAGCCAAGCGTAAATCTCAGCAACTGATCGAAGAATCACTACAAGCCTTATCACAATTACCGTACAATACAGAAATCCTAGCTTCTTTCGCCCGACTTGTCATCGAAAGAAATCATTGAATTATTGAGATCCACTATGATTGATATCACAAAATATCCATTATTACAGCTCATTGATTCACCTCATGATGTGAGAAAACTGGATCAAAGCCAATTACCTCAACTCGCCAATGAATTAAGAGACTTTTTGATTAATAGTATCAGTCGTTGTGGTGGGCATTTTGCTGCAGGTCTGGGCACGGTAGAGCTGACCGTGGCATTACATTATATCTACAATACCCCCGACGATCTGATTGTATGGGACGTGGGCCATCAGGCATATCCCCATAAAGTACTCACTGGCCGTAGAGATCAACTAGTCACCATTCGCCAAACCGATGGTTTGCATCCATTCCCTACTCGCTCAGAAAGCCCATATGATACATTTGGTGTTGGCCACTCCAGCACTTCTATTAGCGCGGCTTTAGGTATGGCAATTGCCAATGCGAAACTGGGCACTCATAAACAGCATGTTGCCGTGATAGGCGATGGCGCTATTACTGCAGGCATGGCCTTCGAAGCGCTCAATCATGCTTCTGGCGTCAATGCCAATATGTTGGTTATTCTCAATGATAACGATATGTCCATCAGTGAGAATGTTGGGGGACTGAATAACTACTTCGCCAAAATATTCTCTGGAAGTGCCTACTCCAATCTACGTGAAGGTGGCAAAAAGGTTCTCAAACAACTACCGGGTAATTTAGCAGAACTGGCTCGAAAAGCTGAAGAACACATGAAAGGCATGGTCGTCCCAGGAACGCTTTTCGAAGAGTTGGGATTTAACTATATTGGCCCCATTGATGGACACGATTTACCCACCTTGCTCACCACACTCAAAAACATGAAGCAATTACATGGACCTCAATTTTTACATATTGGCACCAGAAAAGGTAAAGGTTATCCTCCAGCAGAAGAAGATCCCATCGCTTATCATGGTGTTCCTATTTTCGACCCCAGTGAAAACTCATTGCCAGTCACCAAAAAATCCATGACCTATTCAAATGTTTTCGGTGATTGGTTATGTGACATGGCGAAAGTTGATCCTTTGTTAATGGCGATTACACCAGCCATGGGTGAAGGCTCAGGTATGATTCGCTTTTCCAAACAATATCCTGACCGCTATTTCGACGTAGCCATTGCCGAACAGCATGCTGTGACATTAGCAGCAGGCATGGCTTGCGAGGGACTCAAACCCATCGTGGCAATCTACTCCTCATTTTTGCAGCGAGGTTACGATCAGTTTATTCATGATGTTGCCTTACAAAATTTAGACGTGTTATTTGCCATCGATCGAGCGGGCCTTGTTGGCGGTGATGGAGCAACCCACCATGGAAGCTTCGATCTAAGTTACCTACGTTGCATTC
>PCTP01000089.1:0-1476 GCA_002770795.1 Gammaproteobacteria bacterium CG22_combo_CG10-13_8_21_14_all_40_8
TCGAATTCTTAGTGCTAAACAAAGGAAATTCTCAAACCACCACACTCCAGACAATATGGATGAATTTGTTGGGCGTCACGCAACATTACTCCATATACCGGATAACAACCTCTGGAAAATCATCCGCAATAAAGTTTCAGCAGAAATATTTGATGTTTTATGGTTTTTTTATGCAGAAGATCTGACATTAGCAGAAGTTGCTGTCATACTGGACAGAAGTGAAAGTTGGATAAAAATCAATTTATATCGTACCAAGCAAAATTTGGCAAAACTGCCGAGTATCAGAGAATTGATGGAGCAAGACTTTGAAGAGAGAGATGGAGTTAACTGATGAACGATCTATTTCAACAAAAACTAAAAGAAGATGCATTGGCGTTTGATCTTCATCTTGATCCTCAGTTTCAAAAACAAATGATGGCGGCCATTGAAAGGGAAGGTGAGCATTTGACGAGGGTATCAGAAATTGAGGCATATCAAGCATCCCAAAAAAACTTGAGATATCCCATCTTTTCCAGTTGGTTTACTTGGGGAAGTTCTTTCATTGCAGCGACTTTGGTGATTAGCCTGATGAATACGCATTTTCCGAAAACGAACGATGAAGGAACAGATTTAACCGCATTTAATCAGCTGCCGACAACGGACTCTGGTGTTGAGGTGGAAAAAATTTTTCAAGCCAATACATTAGGGAGACTCGAGCGTGAGTCTCAAGCATTAGAAAAAGATATTAAGTCTATCATCAGTCAATTTGCTTTAAAACCTAAAAGCGTTGATCATAAGGCTTAACGCAGTATAATTGGAATACGAGGTAGCACGGGTATATCCTATCCCATTCTAATGAAAGGTGAATGACTATGTTTTTGAGATTATTATCCATTATCGGTATTTTTACCCTATTCAGTTGTGCTTCGGCTATTCCTGATGTCATTAATCAACCCATCCAGCAGCCGGTTTTACTCAGTCAAGTACAACAAGATATTCAATCTTATCAAGGTACTAGCATCCGATGGGGAGGAATTATCGCTAAGGTTGAAAACAAAGCCAATGAAACTTGGATTGAGATAGTGGCGAAGAACTTAGACTTTAAAGCTAGACCCGAAGAGGATGATGCTACTTCGGGTCGTTTTATTATAAAAATTAATGAATTTGTCGATCCGTTGATTTACGAACAAAAGAGAGAAGTTACAGTCTATGGACAGATTTCAGGTGTTATTGAGGGCAAAATTGGTGAGCATGCTTATCAGTTTCCGGTGGTAGAGGTTCTTGGTCATCATTTATGGCCAATTCGAAAACCTAAAAGCCAAAGGGATTTATTTATTCCTGTTAGTTACTGGGGACCAATGTATTACTATCCCTATATTCATTAACCTAACAACTATATAAAGCTAAGCTTTTTTAAGTAAAAGAGTCTGGGAACTTTCATGATTAAATTGACTTCTATTTTGGGAAATTCTCAAAAATTAGACGGTGGCGCTATGT
>PCTP01000089.1:1543-8091 GCA_002770795.1 Gammaproteobacteria bacterium CG22_combo_CG10-13_8_21_14_all_40_8
AGGCTGCCGAACTTTGCTAGTGGAAGATGGCCATCGAAAAATTCTGTTAGAGACGGGGATCGGTAGTTTTTTTGATCCTCAATTAAAGCAACGGTTCGGTGTCCAAGAGGATGAGCATGTTTTGTTAGAAAATCTGAATGACTTAGGGATTTCAGATAAAGCTATTGATGCTGTTATTTTATCTCATTTACATTTTGATCATGCTGGTGGACTTCTGTCGCCTTGGAAAGAGAACGAAGAAAGTCATTTGTTGTTTCCTAACGCGCAATTCTTTGTTGGCCAATTAGCTTGGGAAAGAGCTATACATCCTCACCCTAGAGACAGAGCTTCATTTATCCCGCACTTAAATAAGTTATTAGAAGAGAGTGGGCGATTACAGCTAATTGAAGGGGATCATAATGATTGGTTAGGGCCTTTGTTTAAATTTAACCTTAGTCATGGTCATACACCAGGCATGTTGCTGACAGAAATTATTTTGGAAAAAGGAAATATAGTTTTTGTGGCTGATTTAATCCCTGGAGAGGCTTGGGTGCATGTGCCCATTAGTATGGGATATGATCGCTTCCCTGAAGCTGTGATTGATGAGAAAAGTGCCTTATTACAACGTTTAGTGGCTGAAAATGGCCGTTTGTTCTTTACCCATGATCCTCATGTTGCTTGTGGTCGTGTTGCTATAAATGAAAAAGGTCGCTATTTTTTATCAGAGAAAAGTCTCAGTTTGTAAAGATTGGACTGCTTCCGTATAGAAAAATTGTCGGTTAGGGATATTTTTTTTAAAAAAAATAAAAATTTATGAAACTTTTTAAAAAACGTACGGTCATACTCTTGAAGGTAATGAAAACTCCTAGTCATTGCCTTTGACTTTTGTGCTATTTGTGCTAAGTGTGATACTCCCCTAGCAAGATTTAAACTCTTGCACTTCAAACGGGATCTTTAAGATCCCGTTTTTTTATCTAAAAACAAGTAGTTAGTTGACTTTTCAAACCTAAATTGAATCGCAAATACTCATCTCAATTTGAGATTTTTAGATTGGGTTGTTAATCGTGTGGGTTTTTATTGACGATGCTGATTGCTTTCAGTACCTGTCTTCTGGCATATTTACGCAAATCCATTAAATCTCTGCGTAGTTCTTCTCTAGGGTCTACTTTATCAATGAGGCTGCATATATACTTGGGTGGAATGTTGTTTAAAGCGATTGCTGCAACATCTTGTATACTAATGTCCGAAGTGGGGACATCGGTATTACCTTCATCTATTAGCTGCTGAATTTGCTCAAAAACAAGTTCTTCTGAAAGGTTGGTCAGATCATCTGTATTAAAATTTTCTTTAGCCATCGGAGATCACCAGCAAAATGTTTAAATATGGCTATATCATAGTTTAGATTTTATAAGGACACAAATTTGGCTGCTTTAAAAGAAATTGAAATTTCTATCTTGGGTGGGATGGTGAGTGCGAAATATTTTAAAGGAAATGGCTCGATACCTTTAATGATGATCCATGGCTGGTTAGATAACCTAGAAAGCTTTAGCCCCTTGTTAGAGGCACTCATGCAGTTAGAACAGTCACATCCTATTCTTGCTTTGGACTTGCCAGGTCATGGCCATTCTTTTCATCATTCCCCTGATCACACAGGGCATTTTATTGATATGGTGACCGATCTGCTGATGATTATGGATGCCATGCATTGGGATAAAGTGATTTTAGTCGGTCATTCGATGGGCGCGGCCATATCCAGCCTAATTTGTGCTACCCAACCAGAAAGGATCGCTGGATTTGTTTCAATTGAAATGATGGGGCCATTAAGTGAAACCTCTGAAAATGTAGTGCAGCGTTTGGCTTTACATTTTTCAGCCATGAGTAAACCATCCAATCCATTAAAGATATACTCTAGCCTGCAACAGGCTATGGAAACAAGGGCGGTTAAAGCTTCTCCCCCTATTGCCTATAGCCAAGCAATGGTTGCTAGAAATCTTGAGTCCCATGCAGCAGGTTTTGTCTGGAAAACAGATAGAAGACTAAGAATTCCCAGCGCTATTCGTCTAACGGAGGAACAGGTTTGCGTGGTATTAAAGTCTATTCAATGTCCTGTTTTATATGTAGAAGGGGAGGTTGGTTATAAAGAGCTGCAGCAATCAAGTCAAAAACGAAGTCCATGGATACAAAACCTCACTCAGATCAGGCTAAAGGGCGGGCATCATTGTCATATGGAAACACCAGATATTTTGGCCAAAACAATGCTAGGTTTTATTAACTCAGAATGTGTGCCAGTAAATTCCTAACATTGGTGGGATCAAATGGTTTGTCACAAATGGCAGAAACGCCAGAGCGTTCTACATTGGCTAATCGTGCTTGGCTATCTTCACTGGTCACCATTAAAATCGGCGTATCGGGGCGTGAAGATTTTTTTCGAATAAAGTCAACTAACTCATTGCCATCCATTTCGGGCATATTCAGATCGGTAACTACCAGATCAAAGACCTCTTGCTGAAACATGTTCATGGCGACTTTACCATTTTCGGCGGTTTGCATATTGTTGAGTCCCATATCGGATAAAACTCTTTGTATATGACGGCGAGCCATGCGGCTGTCATCCACCACTAGAACTCTTAATTCCTCTGGTCGATACTGAGCCAATAGCAAATCACTGGGTTGTGTATAAACCAGGGTCGACTGCAAAGCTCGAGTTAAATCTATAGGATTGAATGGTTTAGGTAAAATGGCAACAACGCCAGCTTGGCGAATGGGATCTAACAGGTCAAAGCGCTTCTCGCTGGAAATCAACATAAAAGGGATGGATGCTAGATGGATATCTTTTCGTATTGTAAAGACCAGATCGGTTCCTGTCATATCCTCTAAATACATTGAGCTGATCACTAAATCAGGCAGGGTTTGTTTGATTTTTTGAAGAGCCTGTTGGCCATTATCAACCGTTATTATGGATGCAACGCCTTCTGCATCCAATTGATTGGCAATTAGTTTGCGTTGAGTCACCGAAGGCTCCACTAACACAATTGAAAGATCTTGTATGGTAATCTGTTGCAATGCATAACACCTATTCCATCTATTACATAGATTGTAGTTGAGGAATTTCTATTGCGCAAAAAACAAAAAAATAGACTAAATAACTGGATAAATTAGCATTTTATGCTTATGTTTATGCATAAGTATAAACATTGTTAATTTAGTGCTACTAATTGAGATCCCTATCATCGGAGAAGAATATGGAAAAAATTTGGTTGAAAAGTTATCCCAAAGGCGTGCCTGAAGAGATTGATCCTAATGAATATAAATCCCTAGTACACATTTTTGAAGATAGTGTCGCCAAATATTCTGATAAAGTTGCTTTTAGTAATTTCGATGTGGAAATTAGTTTTGACACACTGGATACATTGTCAGCCAACTTTGCATCTTACCTTCAAAATGGTTTAAAACTTGGAAAAGGTAGTCGTGTAGCCATTATGATGCCAAACCTTTTACAATATCCTATTGCTTTATTTGGCATACTTCGAGCGGGCATGACCGTGGTGAATGTTAACCCACTTTATACTGCCAGAGAATTAGAACATCAATTGAATGATTCCGGTGCAAGTGCCATTGTAATTGTTGAAAATTTTGCCCACACACTTACAGAAGTTATCTCCGCTACAAAAGTAAAAAAAGTTATCACAACTCAAGTTGGCGATATGGCCCCTTGGCTTAAAAGAACGTTGATCAATTTTGTCATCAAATATGTCAAAAAAATGGTTCCACCTTTTGACTTGCCAAATGCGACTGATTTTAGAACAGCCTTATCTCAAGGTGCTAAAGAACCTTATCAAAGAGTGAAAGTAGGGCATGAGGATATTGCGTTCCTACAATATACTGGTGGAACGACAGGTGTGGCCAAAGGTGCAGTGCTTACCCATAAAAATATTGTTTCCAATGTATTGCAAGCTGAATCTTGGCTTAAAGCTGTGTGTAAGGGAGGAGAAGAAATCATTATCACGGCCTTACCGCTGTATCACATATTTTCACTCACTGCTAATTGCATGACTTTTGTCAAATTAGGTGGCAAAAATATACTGATTACGAATCCTAGAGATATGGTAGGTTTCGTCAAGGAATTATCTAAACACCCATTTACCGCTCTTACCGGCGTGAATACCTTATTTAATGCTCTTCTGAATACAGCCGGATTTTCTCAGTTGGATTTTTCTCAATTGAAATTGTCTCTTGGTGGAGGTATGGCGGTACAAAGATCTGTGGCTGAAACATGGCAAAAAGTAACAGGAAAACCTCTGTTAGAAGCTTATGGTTTAACAGAAACCTCTCCAGCAGTCACCATGAACCCCATGGATTTATCCAGTTATAATGGCACCATTGGATTACCATTACCCTCCACAGAAATTCTATTACTCAAAGATGATGGTACTGAAGCCTTGGCTGGCGAAGCGGGAGAACTTTGTATTAAGGGCCCACAGGTGATGAGAGGCTATTGGCAACGACCAGAAGAAACCGCTAAATCATTTCACAATGGTTGGTTGTTAACTGGCGATATTGCGGTGATCGACGATAATGGATTTTTAAAATTAGTCGACCGTAAGAAAAATATGATTTTGGTTTCCGGTTTTAATGTTTACCCGAATGAATTAGAAGATACAGTTGCAGCCCATCCAGGTATCATTGAAGTGGCTGCCATAGGCGTATCAGATCCTAAAAGTGGTGAAGTGGTAAAATTATTTATTGTTAAAAAAGATCAAAATCTCACAGAACAGGATGTGAGAGCATTTTGTAAAGAAAATTTAACAGGGTATAAATGCCCAAAATATATCGAGTTTATGGATGAGCTACCTAAATCTAACGTGGGAAAAATTCTTCATAAAGATCTTAGAGAAAGAGAAAAAAATAAAGAGGTGGCTTGAAGCTGTTTACTCTAGAACCCAGTTAACTGATTAATCACGACAGACAATGCGTTGGTTTGGGAGAGGTGCAGACCTCTTCCAAACCGAAAGCAATGCACATCATTGTTATTGATTTTAGACTGATTACTTTGCAAAATACTCCTGCTTAAAAACACTTGCCTTATTTTTCGTTATACAGCCATGCTAGCCTAAGTACCCTGAAATCCTGTATTTTGAGGTAGCACCAGTATATAATCCCAACCTTATTCCTCTCAATATGTAATCTATGATATTAGCAAAATACCAATGGATTGAAGGTGATCAGGCCTTTTCTGAATTATGCCAACACTTTAGTTTTCTAAATTGGGTTGTTCTGGACACAGAGTTTGTGAGAGAAAGAACCTACTATCCTGGCGTTGGATTACTTCAATTTTCAGATAATGAGCATTGCTATTTAGTGGATCCGCTCAGCATTAGTCATTGGCAACCCTTGGTGGAGTTGCTGAAAAGTGATATCACTTGGGTTATGCATGCTTGCAGCGAAGATCTTGATGTTTTACATCACCTAACAAAGGCCACACCCAAGTGTATTTTTGACACGCAAGTTGCTGCTGGTTTTCTGGGAATGGGAGAATCCTTGGGTTATGCGGCATTGGTGAAGGAAATGCTGCAAATAGACTTAGATAAATCTCATAGTAGAACCAATTGGTTGGCAAGGCCACTATCTGAACAACAATTATGCTATGCGGTAAACGATGTTTGTTATTTAGCCAAATTGTGGTTGGATCTGAATGAGCGTTTATTACAACGAAATTTTAACGATTTCTTTAAAGAAGACATGCAAAAGCTGTCTGAATGGAAAGAAGTTGATCCTGAATTGGCTTACAAAAAAATTAAAATGGCTTGGTCTCTTCAGTCACAAATGGAGATAGCACAGCTACAAGCTTTGGCGAGTTGGCGAGAGAAAAAATCGCGGATATTGGATCGCGTCAAAAAGCATATTTTAGAAGATGAACAGCTTATCGCACTATCTAAACTAAATACGCCTACTTCCACACAAGAGCTCCTCTCACTCAATATTTTAAATGAACGAAAAATTAAACAATATGGTACTGAGATTGTTAATGAATTGAATCAATTAGATATTACTCAATCCAATGCTGTTATTCCTGTGCGGATCATTGATTTGCCGGGCGCTAAGAAAACTTTAAACCTTTGGAAATTAAAAGCTCAGAAAGTTGCTCAATCCCACGGGATCCCCGAAAGAATCCTATTTTCTCAACGATCATTACAATCACTTTACAAATATAAACAGGGTCTAAGCAAAGTATGTTCCACGGCTTGGACTGATTGGCGTCTCAAGTTACTTGAGTCTGAGCTTGTCTAATCTTGAAGTAGAGCCCATACTGATGAAATGTTTTATCTATCGATCCAAAGCAAAAGCTGAAATGTATCTTTACCTTAAAGAAAAGGATAAATTTACCATCCTGCCCGAAAATTTGATTAAGATATTTGGCCAACCCGAGTTTTCTATGGTTATCGACCTGGAAAAAAGGCAGAAGTTAGCCAGAGTCAATGTGGAAAAGGTTAAAACTGAACTGAATTCACAGGGATATTTTCTACAAATGCCACCGGTTGTTCATAGTCTTTTGATGCCATTTTCTGAGA
>PCTP01000127.1:0-284 GCA_002770795.1 Gammaproteobacteria bacterium CG22_combo_CG10-13_8_21_14_all_40_8
CCATTGCTTATTCTTTATTCAAACTTTTTTTCTCCCTCTTAATGTCTTACATTAGTATTCTTTTGGGAGTCATTTTTGGCCCATTCATGTTGATGCTTTCAGCCTTGCCCGGCCAAAAAGGGGTTAGTAACTGGTTAAAATTAATGCTTTCTAATATTATTGTTTTCCCTCTTACTGCTGGTATTTTTGCTATTGCTGGAATATTAAAACAAGGCGCTGAAGACAACTTGGCCCAGACTTGGTTACCTCCCTTTTTAGGCACTAGCACCGGTGCTTATGTCCCT
>PCTP01000127.1:366-8062 GCA_002770795.1 Gammaproteobacteria bacterium CG22_combo_CG10-13_8_21_14_all_40_8
TAGACGAACTACTCGCAACTGGCTTCAAAGGAAAAGAAGTTGCCTTAGTCGAAGACATGATTAAGGAGCTTTCAACCATTGAATCTGACACCGACAAACTACAACGTAAAATTCGTAAGCAACTTTTTGCCTTAGAAAGCACATTACCAGCTGTAGATGTCATGTTCCTTTATAAGGTTATTGACTGGTTGGGTGAATTAGCCGATAGAGCACAAACTGTAGGCTCTCGTCTTGAAACAATGATTGGCTAAAATTTATTGAGCCAATCAAGGCTTTTGAAGCATTTAGCAACTCAAGATTACATGGTTGTTTTTTGTTGATTTTGATAAAAAAAACAGTTGGTTATATTTCAAAATAGGTAAAGCATTGTGACTGAATTCTTCGCTCAAAACGGCACAACCCTTGTATGGATGGCTGGCATTGTTGGCTTATTTATGGCTTGGGGTGTTGGCGCCAATGATGTGGCTAACGCGATGGGAACATCTGTTGGTGCTGGTGCACTAACCATTAAGCAAGCCATTATTATTGCTATGATTTTTGAATTTACAGGTGCTTTTTTGGCAGGGGGAGAAGTCACCGCAACCATACGTGAAGGTATTATTAATTCAGCATTGATGGTAGATAAACCCGATCTGCTGGCGCTCGGGATGATTTCTTCATTACTCGCAGCTGGTATCTGGCTACTGATCGCTTCTAAATTTGGCTGGCCAGTTTCTACAACCCACACTATTGTTGGGGCAATTGTGGGATTTAGTGCCATTGGCATTGGCATTGAAGTGGTTCATTGGAGCAAGGTTGGCACCATTGTTGCCAGTTGGGTGGTTTCCCCCTTATTGGCAGGCACCTTATCTTTTTTAATTATTCAAAGCGTTCGCAAGCTTATTTTTGAAACGAATGACCCCATGAAAGCTGCCAAAAAATATGTCCCTGTATACATGTTTGTTACTGGCTTTGTATTAGCCTTGGTGACAGTTTTTAAGGGATTAAAGCATGTTGGCATCCATCTTTCCAGCCTTGAATCTGTGGCCATTGCCACAGGTGTTGGGCTATCGGTGGCTGTGACTGGCATTTTCTTCATCAGCAAAATCAAAGTGGTAAAGCATGAGAACAAAAATTACCATTTTGCCAGCGTTGAACGTGTATTTGGCATTTTAATGATTACAACAGCCTGCGGCATGGCCTTTTCCCATGGTTCAAACGATGTGGCCAATGCCATTGGGCCTTTAGCCGCAGTCGTGAGCATTGTTGCTCAGGGTGGCGTTATTTCGGCGAAATCACAACTCCCTACTTGGATCCTGTTAGTGGGCGCCATGGGAATTGTATTTGGCCTTGTCACCTATGGTCACAAAGTGATGGCAACTATCGGCAAAAAAATCACAGAATTAACCCCTAGTCGTGGTTTTGCGGCTGAACTAGCAGGAAGCACCACGGTGGTCATCGCCTCATCAACTGGTTTACCAGTGTCTACCACTCATACATTAGTGGGAGCTGTGTTAGGGGTTGGGCTGGCAAGAGGTATCGCAGCGCTTGATTTGACCGTGTTACGTTCCATTGTTATTTCATGGATTATCACGCTCCCAGCGGGTGGCTTGCTCTCCATTCTGTTCTTTTACATCCTTAAATCTATATTTATAGGTTGATGGACAATAATTTTTGGTATCCCGTCATGTTCAGTTTTTTAACACACCGCAAAACAACCCCATTTAGTCTTTATTGTCTGTTGGCTGGATTATGGTTATCGGGACAGAGTTCCGCTGCGAATGAAGTTATCATGGATGTTTCCCACGCAAACATCAATGGGACCGTTTATGTAACAGATGCGTTAACGATCCCTCTGCGAAGTGGCCCAACAGATGCCTATCGCTTTATTGGTGAGCTAAGTGCTGGCACCCAGCTTAAATTACTTGCACAAGATCTTGAAAATAAGTCCAGTCATGTGGAAGATCTTAATGGCAAAAAAGGCTGGGTTTCGAGTCGATATTTGACACTTTCCATGGGTGCATCGGAACAACTCCTCAAAGCTAACCAGCAATTAGAAGATCTTAATCAGAAGTTAGATTTACAACAGCTACAAAATAAAGATTATCAATTTAGCATGGATAAACTCACCCAACACAATACAACACTTCAAGAGCAAGTATCCGAATTACAAAATAAACTAGAAATTGAACAACAAAAATACCTTCGCCTCTCAGACAATAAAAGGTTTGAACCCTTTTATATGGGAGCTATTGTCGCTTTCGTGTTTTTGATTGTGGGATTGTTTTTAGGTCGCCCTAAAAAACGTGGTGATGGCTGGAGCTAATCTAGTCCCATAAATCTGCTTCTAGCTCAACGCCTAAGCCCAACACGGTTCTATTGGCATAGTTAAAATAAGCAACTACTTGGTTTAACTCAAGTATTTCACCATCATCAAAACCCAGTGCTTTACAGTGTAAAACTAGGGATTCATCCACTTGACAGGGCTTAACGGTCAACTGCCATGCATATTTTAACCCTGCGGCTTGTTTTTGTTCAAAGCATCCCCCAAAATCAATGGCTTGGGTTAAGTTTTCTTCAAACACTTGCCTCATTTCCTGAGTTTTTGTTTCATCTTGAACAAGTTCTTTTAGCCCATCAAAATGATGAGTTACGCAATAATGGCAATTGTTAATTAAGCTGACATACACCCCTATCGCTTCAAGATACCATCTCGGTAATTGATTGCCTTCATGATGAAGGACATTTTTATACAGAGAAATATGTCCCTCCATTGCCTGAGGTCGAAGGCTATGGGCTTTCATAATATTATCTATATGACCATTAGCATCTTTCACTCTCTGGTAACATTTTCTTAATTTTCCTTGAGATACATCATATTCAATTGTGCTTATCCAACTCATCATTTCATTCTCACCAGAAATAGGAAGGTTAATTTAACAAACCCCTAACATCCGTCAATTCTTTTCTTTGCAATAGGCCAACAAAAGGTATAATTGTGACAATTTAATGCAGCCGATTGACAGATTTTACTTTATATAACCAGAGCTCCACAAGAACTCGACTTTTAAGGTGTACACATCATGTTTAAAGCCTCTAACCTACTTAGCGAAACGCCCTCTGTCACCACTCTGCAAGATTGGAAACAGGCCATATTTGACAATTATCAGGTAGACGAAACAGATTATATTGAAGAACTACTTACTCTAACAGACTCCGATTCCTCAACACTCAGTGCGGTCACCGCACATACGGTTGATTTAATTAAACGTGTGCGTGCTAAAAGTGATAAACGAGATACCATCGAATCATTTTTACATCAGTATAGTTTGGACACCAGTGAAGGCGTGGTGTTGATGTGTTTGGCCGAAGCACTATTGCGTATACCAGATGCAAACTCCGCCAACAGCTTAATCAAGGATAAATTAGCCACCGCTGATTGGTCTAGTTATTTAGGTAAAAGCGACTCTTGGTTGGTCAATGCCTCTTCTTGGGGTTTGGTTTTAACCGGTAAATTTGTCAAATTAGATGCCGACTTTACTCAAAAATCTGTAGGTATTTTAGCTAAAACCATCAACAAAGCGGGCGAACCTATATTAAGAACTGCGTTAAACCAAGTGATGAAGTTTATGGGAAGACAGTTTGTATTGGGGCGAACCATCAATGAAGCGCTAAAGCGTGGTAAAGAGTCTCATAAAAAAGGCTACACCCATTCTTTTGATATGTTGGGTGAGGCCGCTTTGACCGATAAAGATGCACAAAACTATCTGGAAGCTTACGCAAAAGCGATTCAGACACTGGGTGAACAGCCTCATCCTAAGGATGTGTTAGCCCCTAGTATTTCAATCAAGCTATCAGCCCTTCACCCTCGCTATGATGTATTTAAAAGAGAACGTGTGTTAGAAGAATTAGGGCAAAGATTACATTATCTTGCCTCTTTGGCCAAAAAACTGGATGTCGCTATCAGTATCGATGCCGAAGAAGCCAATCGATTAGAACTCTCATTAGATTTGTTTGAACAACTTTATCGTAGCCCAGTTTGTCAAGGTTGGGCTGGGTTAGGTATTGTGGTTCAGGCTTATTCTAAACGAGCCTTACCCGTCCTTGGCTGGCTCAACGCTCTTGCAACAGAAGTGGGTACTCGCATACCAGTGCGATTGGTTAAAGGCGCTTATTGGGATTCTGAGATTAAATGGTCACAAATTGGCGGTTATCCAGGTTACCCAGTCTTTACCCGTAAAGCCTCCAGTGACGTCTCATACTTAGCTTGTGCTCGTTATTTATTAAATCTTAGCGGTTCTTCGATGCTCTATCCACAGTTTGCTACGCATAATGCCCAAACCATTGCCAGCATTCTATCTCTAAGCAAGGGTTCAAGAGACTTTGAATTTCAACGTTTGCATGGCATGGGCGAAGTTTTATATGATGAAGTTTTGGAGGAGCAACGCAAATTAAATACACCCGTGAGTTGCCGCATTTATGCGCCTGTGGGTCTTTATAATGAGCTACTGCCTTATTTGGTGCGCCGACTCTTAGAGAATGGCGCCAACTCGTCTTTTATCCATCAATTAGTGGATGAAAATATCGCGCCAGAAACTCTCGCTGCACATCCTGTCACCACCTTAAAATCCTATTCCACATTGGCGAACCATAAAATTCCCTTAGCTCCCGATATGTATGGTGCGCAACGTAAAAACTCTCAGAGCTATAACCTTAGAATCGAGTGTGACAAACAACCCTTTATGCAACAACTTGAAGGACTTCTGAAAAAACAATGGCATGCTTACCCCATTATCAATGGCAAAAAAATCACCAATGAAGATTCGTTACAAATCAGCTATTGCCCCTACAATATTGAACAACAAATTGGAACTCGATGTGAAGTCAATGAGGCACAACTCCTTGAAGCTTTAGATATCGCTTACAAACATTATGGAAGCTGGCGTCATACGCCTGTAACCAAACGAGCTGAATGTCTCAGAAAAGCGGCCGATATCATGGAAGAGCAAATGCTAGAACTGATTGCCATTTGTACTCAAGAAGCAGGCAAGACTTTAGAAGATGGTATTGCCGAGGTTAGAGAAGCTGTTGATTTCCTACGTTATTATGCGGTTCAAGCGGAACAAGATTTTAAGGAAAAAGTACTTCCTGGCCCCACTGGGCAAAAGGATGTAATTCGACTTGAAGGGCGAGGTGTATTCGCCTGTATCAGTCCCTGGA
Organism: Gammaproteobacteria bacterium CG22_combo_CG10-13_8_21_14_all_40_8; assembly: GCA_002770795.1. GTDB lineage: Bacteria > Pseudomonadota > Gammaproteobacteria > Enterobacterales > 21-14-all-40-8. Next base: position 5,566 of record PCTP01000127.1, read on the forward strand.
ATTTCCCTTTAGCCATTTTCACTGGACAGGTTGCAGCAGCGCTTGCGGCAGGTAACGCGGTGCTTGCCAAGCCAGCAGGTCAAACATGTATTATTGGTTGTAGAGCCGTAGAAATTTTTTTACAGGCTGGCATCCCTAAAGAAGTGTTGCACTTTATCCCCGGTAGAGGCTCATTGGTTGGTAAAAAGGTACTCACAGATAATCGTATAGCGGGCGTTTCTTTTACAGGCTCAACCGATACTGCGGTTCAAATCAATCAGACATTAGCCTCAAGATCGCATGCCCCTATTGGTAGTTTAATTGCAGAAACTGGCGGTCAAAATTGTATGATCATTGACAGCTCTGCATTGCCTGAACAGATTGTGGCTGATGTTATTCGCTCAGCATTTACCAGTGCGGGACAGCGTTGCTCTGCCTTACGTATTGCTTATATTCAAGAAGAAATTGCACCCCGCGTTCTCGAATTGTTAGAAGGTGCAATGGCGCAATGGCAATTAGGTGATCCCTCTCAACTTGCCACAGATTCTGGCCCTGTTATTGATGCAGGAGCCAGAGATGAATTACAAGCTCATATTGATGCGCTAAGTAAAACGCACAAACTGATTGCGCAAGCACCCTTACCCGCCAATGCCAGCCAAGGTTATTATGTGCCTGCTACGGCTTTTGAAATCGACAGTATCAATGATCTCAAGCAAGAAAACTTTGGGCCTATTTTGCATATAGTACGATATAAATCTAAAAATATCGAAAAAGTGCTTCAAGAAATCAATGATTATGGTTATGGATTAACCTTAGGTATTCACAGCCGTAACCAAGGTTTTGCCAATTACATTACCAATAAAATTAAAGCGGGAAATATTTATATCAACCGCGATATGATTGGTGCCGTTGTAGGGGTTCAGCCATTTGGTGGTCAAGGCTTATCAGGTACAGGTCCTAAAGCAGGCGGCCCTTATTATTTGCATCGTTTTTGTACAGAGAAAACTATCTCCAATAACACTTCAGCAATCGGTGGAAATACCACTTTGTTGTCCTTAAACGATAACTAGATAATCCTATAGATGTCCATTGACATTTCCGAAGCATACCTCAAGCATTTACAAATCCAGTTGCCATCGTTGCAACTGGGTGAGTTTATCGCAAGCTGCCAAACGCCGCTGCGAAAAAGTATTCGAGTCAACAGTTTAAAAATTTCTGTCACTGATTTTTTGAAACGCATGGCTCAGTACCAATGGAAATTTTTTCCCATTCCATGGTGCCAAGAGGGATTTTGGATTGAAAGACCAGAAGCCCAAGAAGAGTCAATGCAATTGGGCAATTATCTTGAACATCTGCTGGGCCTTTTTTATATTCAAGAAGCCAGCTCCATGTTACCGCCAGAAGCATTAATAAATACTTTGCAACTGCCCCCTGAATTAATATTAGATGTTGCCGCAGCGCCGGGATCTAAAACCACACAACTCATTGCAAAAACTCACAATAAAAGTTTGGTGGTCGCCAATGAACTATCAAGTTCTAGATTAAGATATCTCCATGGTAATTTATGCCGTTTAGGATGTAGTCAAAACTTATTAACCCATAAAGATGGGCGAGAGTTTGGCTGTTTAGCCCCCAATACTTTTGATGCCATTTTACTGGATGCCCCCTGCACTGGCGAAGGCACGATCAGAAAGAATCATGATGCTTTAAAAAATTGGGATCTCAATGCGGTCATTGAAATGATGCATCTGCAAAAAGAACTGATCCAGTCAGCTTTTTCCGCGCTCAAACCCGGTGGACATTTGGTGTATTCTACCTGCACCTTATCTCAAGAAGAAAATCATCAAGTCTGTCAGTCTCTATTAGATTCAAAAGCTGAAAACTGTGAGATTGTTCCATTAAATCATCTGTTTGAGGGTGCAGAAAAAGCTGTAACCTCCCAAGGATACTTGCATATTCTTCCCCATATTTTTGATAGCGAAGGCTTCTTTGTGGCCTGCTTCAAAAAAATGGCAAGTAACAACTCCTTGATGCCACCAACTTTAACAACAGGCGCGAGTTGGCAACCCTTGCCCTCAAAAACGCAAGTGGCACTCATAGAGTTTTTGCAACAACAATTCTCATGGACACTCGCCTTAGAGAGAAAGAAATTGTTTATGCGACAACAAGATAAATTTGAAGAAATTTGGTTATTCCCTTCTCAAATAAATTCCCTACCACAAAACTTTCCCATTAATCGTTGTGGTATTAAATTAGGAGAATGCCGTCAGAAAGGAAAGCGCTTTGACTTTAGATTAAACTATGAATTTGCTATTGCTTTTGGTCAACATTTTCAAACAGGTTGCTATGCCTTAAACACTGCACAACTCGAACAGGTGATCCAAGGTAAAGATGTTGATTTAACAGAAACACTCAACATAAAAGGGGACTGTCTCATGTGTTATCAAGGCTTCCCGGTAGGGCTTTCTAGAGTGGTAAATATGAGACTAAAAAATAATCTACCCCGCGAGCTTATCAA
>PCTP01000076.1 GCA_002770795.1 Gammaproteobacteria bacterium CG22_combo_CG10-13_8_21_14_all_40_8
GGTGCAGTTCTAAAATCTCATTGATAGACATATTATTTCCAGACATCTCTATTACAGATCCCCAGACAGGTGCATATAAGAAATCAAGCCAATCACTAGCACGCCAATTAAATTAAGCTTCAATCCTGTATACATCATTTTTTGAATGGGGATCAGCTCTGTACCAAACACAATCGCATTGGGTGCTGTTGCAACAGGAAGCATAAAAGCACAACTCGCACTCATGGCTGCCGGGATCATCACCAATGCGGGATCGATTTTGGCTGCAATCCCCGCCGCTGCTAAAATAGGCATAAGAAGTGTTGTAGTTGCCGTATTGCTGGTTAACTCGGTGAGGAAAGTGACCGCTAGGGAAATCAGTATAATCATCAGGATGATGGGTAAGTGATGAAACTGTGCCAATTGTTGTGCAATTTTTTCACTTAAACCTGACTTTACAAATGCCTTGGCCAAGGCGATGCCTCCTGCAAATAATAATAGTACGCCCCAAGGAATTTTATTGGCATGTTCCCAATCTAATAATTTGCCTTTTTTACCGTCTGGGATGACAAACAATGAAATTGCAGCGATTAAAGCAATTTGCCCATCTTTCACCCATGTCATTTCGAGTCGGTGTGCCCATCCCCAATCGGGAGTTCTAGTCACCCAAAGTACAGCGGTGACAAAAAATACCGCAAAAACTCGAATTTCTGCAGCCTGCCATCTACCTACCACTGGTATTTTAACAGCTGGTGCTTTTAGGTTTCTGGTTAATAGCCAGGCCGTTAATGGCACAAATAACAATACGACAGGAACGCCCCAGCTCATCCATTCCAGGAAGCCCATTTCCTTGCCAGTGTTTTGTAAATAGATTTTCATAAAAATGAGATTAGGGGGCGTGCCTACAGGTGTACCAATTCCCCCAATATTTGCTGCATAGGCAATTCCCAATAACAATGGGGCAGCTAATCGATTGGTTGGCATTTTTTCTAATACCGCCATGGCAACGGGCAAAAGCATCAGTACCGTCGCTGTATTTGAAATCCACATACTCAATAAAGCAGATGCTAACATAAACCCTAGAACTAATTGTTTAGGGTTGTTTCCACCCAATAAATTCACTAAGCCTAGTGCAACTCGTCGATGTGCCCCGCTTTTTTCCATGGCACGAGAAAGAATAAATCCGCCCAATAATAATAAAATAAGATGATCACCATAGGCTTGTGCGGTTTCTGAGGCGGTTAAAACACCCAAAAACGGTAATACAGACAATGGAATTAATGAGGTTGCTGGTATAGGGATAATTTCAGTTGACCACCAAAGCGCACACCAAATAGCAATACCTAAGGTTATCGATTCATGAACAGACCAACCTTGCTGTGGAAGACTCCACCTAGCAGCGAATAGACTCAATGGGCCTAATAACAATATCCATGGTTTTATTTTCATAAAAATCATAGTTATTTTACAAATGTTCTATTCAATAAGGGGTCAATGTATTGCATTAGTTTATGCAAGGCTCCACGGTTTTTTTCAATTAATTCTTTTCCTTTTTGCCCTGCTGTTTTCCGAGCACTCTCATCCGTTAGCCAATAACAGATGGCTTGAGGCATTTCTCCTTCATCGGTTTGGATGGTTGCACCCTCTTCAATTAATGTTTGGGTAGCTTCTTTAAAATTAAAAGTATGTAGCCCTACAATACTGGGCAAGCCCAAAGCCGCTGGTTCCAGTAAATTATGCCCACCAGTTTCCACAAGACTTCCTCCGACAAAGGCACAATCTGCCATGGCATAATACATCATCATTTCACCCATGCTATCACCCAGCAAAATACCAGCTTTGGCATTCGCTTGTTGAAGTTGGCTACGGCGAATAAAGGGTACATAGGTGGATAAGCATAACTCTGCAACACGATCAAAGCGTTCTGGGTGTCTTGGCACAATGATCAATTTTGCATTAGGACAGTGCTCTAAAACCCGCTGATGTATCGCAAGAATTTTCTCGTCTTCCCCCTTATGGGTACTGGCTGCTATCCAGACTTTACAATCTTGACCAAATATTTTTTCTCTTAAAAACAAACTATTGTCTAGCAGTTCTTCTTCTATTTGAAGATCGTATTTCACATTACCTGAGACTGAAATTTGTTGCAAATTAGCGCCTAGTTTCAAAAAATTATTGGCATCATCGCGACTTTGGGTGGCAATTTTATCTAAAGCTTGCACCATAGGTCGGGTTAATTTAGCAAACTTAAGGTAGCCCTTGGTCGATTTGTCAGAAAGGCGGGCATTGGCTAACAACATAGGAATATGGGACATCTTGCAATGTGCAATTAAATTCGGCCAGAGCTCCGTTTCCATAATAATCAATAACGCAGGTTGAAAATGTTTCAAAAACCGGCGTATAGCAGGTGTTATATCATAGGGTAAATAACAATGAATCACGCTGTCACCAAAAGCGGCATGAACTCTTTCTGAGCCCGTTGGTGTGGTTGTGGTAATTAATAATTGATGATCGGGGTATTTTTGGTTTAAGCAACGACAAAGGGGGATAGCAGCCAGAGTCTCCCCAACAGAAACGGAATGAACCCATATGATTTTGGGATTAGAACAAGCCGGTAAATGAAAGCCAAGGCGCTCGCCCCAACGTTGACGATAGCCAACATTTTGTTTCCCCCGCAACCACAATCTGAAATAGATCACCGGCAGTAGTAGATAAAAGATCAAAGAATAGAAAAAACGATACAACGATCAACTCCTTCCTAACCTCCGTTCGATCTATGAATTCCAGCACATTACCAGAGATTTCTAGATAGGGACGGCGTTTAACAAAATTCTGAGTATATACCCATAACTATTTATTTTGAATCGAACAACGCCTTTTTACATAGCATGAATCGACACAATTATTCACAAACAGACAAAGATCTTCATACAACAATCTGCTAATCTATTATTATACGCGTATTCGTTCAAAAATGAGGCTCGCTAGAATACGGCCTTTTGATTGAAGATATATCATAGGTTATTTTACAAAGGAAAAGCACATGCAAGTCTTTGAAATGGTCACTCTTATCGTTTTGATTGTGGTTTCAGGTAGAATTATCCAACAAGTTTTCAACTTAAAAGAAAAAGGTCGATCACAACCCGATCTTTCACAACAGTATTCACAACAAATTGCTCAATTAGAGGAAAGGGTTAAAGTGTTAGAGGCGATTGTTACTGATGGCAATTATGACTTAAAGAAAAAATTTGCAGATCTAAACTAAGGTAAATTAAGGAGAACATGATGAGTTTTTTGATTCCACTTGGCATCGTTTTATTCGCGATTATCTACTTTGTAGGCATCTACAATAAACTGGTTTCTCTCAGAAACCGTTTCAAAAATGCATTTTCTCAAATCGATGTTCAATTGACCCGTCGTTACGATTTAATACCTAATTTAATCGAAACAGCCAAAGCCTATATGAAACATGAGAGAGAAACCCTTGAAAATGTGATCAAGGCGCGTAATCAGGCAGTTAACGCCACAAAAAAAGCGTCAGACAATCCAGATGACAGCAAAGCCATTTTAGCGATGGCTGGTGCAGAGGGCTTGTTAAATGGTGCCATGACAAAATTTATGGCCTTAGCTGAAAATTATCCAGACCTTAAAGCCAATCAAACCATGCAACAAATGATGGAGGAACTGACTTCAACCGAAAATAAAGTCGCTTTTTCGCGTCAGGCATTCAATGATTCGGTGATGACTTATAACACCTATCGTGAACAGTTTCCCAATAGCTTTATTGCTAACAGCTATCAGTTTCATGAAGCTCAATTGTTTGAAGTTGAAGAACCTGAGGCACGCAAAGCCGTTAAAGTTTCTTTTGATTAATCTGCTACCCATAATCCAAGAGGATACGCATGGCAGACTTTTTCGAGCTACAACAAAAGGCTAAATCCCATACCAGGCTATTGACCCTGTATTTTGTCTTGGCGGTGATCTTTATTGCTGTGGGTGTCAATCTTGGGGTTTGGGTCGCACTTTTAAGCTCGATGCAAATCTATATCCCGCTTCAGGAATGGCCATTTCACCCTTGGAGCTGGATCACCACAGGAATTGTCTTTGTCATTATTCTTGGGATGAGTGTCAAAAGAATTCGCCAACTCGGCAATGGTGGACATGCTGTCGCCGAGATGATGAATGCACGAAGAATACACAGCAATACAAAAGATCCTAACGAAAGAAAACTCCTCAACATCGTTGAAGAAATGGCCATTGCCTCTGGTGTGACTATGCCAGGGGTGTATGTGATGGACGAAGAAACTTCCATTAATGCTTTTGCCGCAGGCTTAAAACCTTCTCTTGCGGTCATTGTCGTCACCAAAGGCTCTCTAGAAACATTTACTCGCGATGAGCTACAGGGTGTCATTGGTCATGAATTTAGTCATATTCTTAATGGAGATATGCACCTTAACGTTAAATTAATAGGTTTGCTGGCTGGTATTTTAGCCATTGGCCAATTAGGTGGATTTCTTTTAAGAAGTTCTTACTATAGTCGTTCATCCTATCGCCATGGTTCTCTATTCTCTTCTTCGTCTTCCTCGAGTAAAAATAGCAGTAGCGGCGTACCTGTTTTAGCTATTGGTGTTGGCCTTTTTGTGGTGGGTTATACAGGATTATTCTTCGCAAGACTGATTAAAGCAGGGATTTCACGACAAAGAGAGTTTTTAGCCGATGCTTCATCCGTACAATTTACTCGCAATAAAGAGGGCATTGTTCAAGCACTGGCTAAGATCAAACAACATCAGCGTCAAGGGAAACTACTCAGCCCTCACGTTGAGGACACCAATCACATGTGTTTCGAGAGTTCTGTGCATTTAATGTTTAATCGCTGGCTGGGCACGCATCCCCCAATTGACGATCGTATTCTTGCGCTTGATCCTTATTACCGACTCTCTCGCTCTCCTGTTTCAAAGAAAGCGCAGCGATCAGTTTCTGCTACAGATACTCCGCCTTTGCAATTTGCTGAAGAAAGCATGGGGTTCTCATCATCTCAGCAACAGAATGTATCAAGAGGTAAGGCACCATCATCCACCACCGAGGCGATGCAAAGCATTGGCCAAGTGAATGAGCACAACTTTAATACAGCCCTCAGTATCATAGGGCAAATTCCAGATCAGCTTTGGCATGAGTCACAATCCAATGTAGAAAGCGCACAATTAACAGCTTATGCGATTTTAATGCATGCTGATCCTGATGATTGGGAAGCCATGCAGCCATTGCTTTCACAAAAGCTCTCTGCTGAACAATTCGCACAGCTACAATCTTGGGTGAAGCAACTACTACCTTTGCCTGCACAAATCAGGTTAACCCTATTGAGTCATATTGTGCCCAGGCTACAAATGATGTCTTCAGAACAAAACGCAGCATTTTTTGCCCTGGTGCTGGAAATCATTAAATTCAATAAAAAAATACAGCTAAGTGAATATGTTATTTTTGCCCTGTTCAAGCTCAAATTACAACCTATCCAACCCAAGTCGAGTATTTCCAATCTTAAATTGGTGAAAAATGACATAGCCCAAATGCTTGCAGCTTTTCAATTTAGCGCTAATCAGGCTGCCTATGAGGACTCAACTAAACCACATCAACCATATAACTCTTGGATGAAACGATTTGCTTTAGGCGAAGTACCCACTATATCTTGTGATAATTTTGATGCCATGAGAGTTCACCATTCACTACTCCAGCTCAGTCGGCTTCAACCCTTATTAAAAAGATCCGTGATCCAAGCTTTCACCGATATAGTCATGGCAGATGAACAGGTTCATATAGATGAATATGAACTATTAAGAGCCGTCTGTGATTACATGGATTGTCCAATGCCTATTCAAGATACAAACTTCACACAGATTTAAAGCTCACTGAAAGCAAGAGGTTGTTTCATTTCAGGTATAATTTGCACCGTTAATTGACCCTTTAAGAGAAAAGCATGCTTATTATTCTCAAATATCTGGTGACGGCAGCGGTGGTCGTCATCGTTTCTGAAGTCGCGAAACGAAGTGATCAGCTGGGAGGGCTTGTTGCTTCTTTACCCCTAGTCACCTTTATGGTGTTAATTTGGTTATATATTGAAAATCAGTCCATGGAAAAGATCAACAACCATGCTTTTTATACTTTTTGGTATGTGATCCCCACGTTGCCGATGTTTTTAGTGTTTCCCTATCTTAATCAACAGTATGGATTTTGGCTGGCTCTGGCTGGTTGTACGGTTTTGACACTGGTTCTATTTGTGTTGTGGGCCCTGCTGGTGAAACAGTTTGGTATTCATTTGATGCCATGAACTTAAAAGAGTCTTAAAAATCTGCTTGTGCCAATTTTTCTAAACTTTTTAAGATGTTACGGCTAATGCCTTGACATTCAAATAGGGAATGTCCGACCAATTTATCTAAACGTATTCGATTTAATACCAAATAGGGAATTTGTTTTTTCTCCATTTCTCTGAGATCGCCATATTGTAAAATCGGTAAAAAAGGACCATCACAAAATGCGCCCATTTTCATCGCTTTTACACCAGTTTTAAGTGGCAGCGCACTGGAATGTTCACGTCCCTTTAATTTTCCTGTCAAATATAATCCATCTCTGGCGATTGCCGCACCAGGGATAATTTTGAGTCCTGTTGCTTCAATCGCTTCTACAGGAATGTTATGAATCATATCGTGATAACAACTAAAATCAGGCAAGATGACCAATCCAGCGGTGGCATTGGAGGTGGGTTTATGCACCGTATAATTGGTATAAATCTTATTTACTGTTCTGGAATAAACCGCTAAACGATTTTCAATAGCCTTCATTAAAGCAAAGGCTTGGTCGGGTGCTTGATGATGCTTCAACGACCAAGAGAGATCTTTAACGGAGATAGGGATTGCTTGACTCATAATCATAAACCTTTGTTGGGTTTGGCTTATCTTTAAGGTAACATCTGCAACAAGCAATTACTGAGAACGGGTTCTTACCTTAACAGTGAAGTCCATCACAACTCTGACAAACAGTGAATTTTTTTATTCACTTGATGCAGATCAAGTCTCATTTTTCTATCCTTGGTAAAATAAACCAATAGTCGGATCGATTAAGGCTATGTTATGCCCAACATCCACTTAGGATTATGGGTACAGGCCACGTTTTTGTTTATTCTGAACAAAAAGGGATGAAATGCCGCAGTTATCAACGCTGTGGTATTCCGATCAAAAATCTTTTTTACCACAGCATTTATTATCAAATTTATCATTGAGGTGTTTGTGAAAAAACGATCTTGGGCTGAACCCTATAAAATTAAAATGGTTGAACTTTTAAAAATGACCACACCAGAAGAGCGCAGAAAAGCCATTCTGGAAGCGGGTTATAATACCTTTCTATTAAAATCAGAAGATGTATATATCGATTTACTCACCGATTCTGGTGTTGGAGCCATGAGTGATCGCCAATGGTCTGGCATGATGATGGGCGATGAATCTTATGCGGGTAGCCGTAATTTCTACCATCTAAAAGATACGGTGCAGAAATATTATAGTTACCAATATACAGTACCCACTCACCAAGGTCGCGGCGCAGAAAACATCCTGAGTCAGGTGCTGATAAAGCCTGGGGATTATATTCCGGGAAATATGTATTTCACCACCACTCGCTTACATCAAGAATTGGCTGGTGGTACTTTTATCGATGTTATCATTGATGAAGCCCATGATGCAGAATCAGAACATCCCTTTAAAGGCAATGTAGATTTTGACAAACTAGATACCTTAGTGGCTGCTGTGGGTGCCGATAAGATCCCGTATATTTGTATTGCGACCTGCGTCAACCTGGCAGGGGGACAACCTATTTCTATGGCCAATATGCAACAGTTAAGAAGCTGGTGTGATAAGCACGATATTTTATTAGTACATGATATGAC
>PCTP01000015.1 GCA_002770795.1 Gammaproteobacteria bacterium CG22_combo_CG10-13_8_21_14_all_40_8
AGCGACTACAGAACTAATGCCTACAGAAAATGCATCGTAGTACGCCTTATCTCTCGAATAAGCCGTACCTGCGATTGACAATAATGCCACTGCTAATAAAGTTTTAATGATTTTCATGTTCCATTCTCCAAGTTAATATTATTACTCCGATACTTTCAAAATTATATCAGAATTTAGTTGTGTTGTATGTTCGTTACTCTCAGGTGTTAAATTATTTGTTTTTTCTAATTCCTTAAGTTCACTACCTAACCTCTTATTGGAAAAACAATAATTTTATTGTTTTTCATTTTTAACACTTTAAAATCTGCCAAACTATTTAAATACTCTTGTAAATTAGTCACTCCATTACTATTGATATCATCACTGGCATCATTCACGAATGGATCTAAGCTATGTTGAATTTCCCATCCATCAGGCATACCATCGCTGTCTGTATCTGAGTCGGGAAGATATGTGATCACTATATGAGTTGGAGAACTGGTCACGACCTCTTGGTTGCCTGCGATATCAGTATAACTTGCTTCTACTGTGAGGGTTTTCCCGATCTCGGAACTTGTTAATAGATAAGTGCTACCCGTCCCAATTGTGGAACCATTCGCTTTCCAGGTATAAGTGATCTCCCCTAATCCATCAATATCTGCGATAGTATCATTAGCAGTGAGTATTTGAGTGTCTATAGTGTATCCTGAAATGGTGACAGTGCCTGTAGGTAAGTGATTACAAAATGCAGGCACGCTATAGCTGATGCCCCAGCTATTTAATGTGCCCACATCAGCAGCCCCATTATCACTGATTTTTAATGTCCATGTTCCATTTAATGTTTCACCATCCCAAGCAGAAAAATTATCTACTGGTGATAATGTTGTAGGATAAATACCATTAACATCATTTGCACTATCGCTGCCAGAAACTGCCTTTAATTGTACTTCTGTGCCAGTTGGCGACACTAAACTGATTTTGATATCGCCACGAAATGGATGAGTAATATTCACAGAGACAATGAGCTTTGAAGATTGAATCGAGGTTGTTGCACCACTGATCACAATATCTGATGTAATACCTGTAGAGTTGTTATCTGGGATGGATGCTGCGGGCGTAACACTATAGTCTGTTGAACTGCTGACCCCTGTTGGTAGCACCAGATTTAAATAATCAGTTTTAGAACCACTGTTTTGGTATTCCATTTTTAAAGATAAATCAATATCAGCGCCACAAGTATGAGAGCTTGGCACTGTGAAGTTAAACAATGTTGAGTTGCTTCTTTGACTACTCGCGGCCATATCAGGGTACGCACTTTGACTGGTATTGAGAATAACTCCAGATGTCACAGCAGTCATTGTGGCTGTGACACTGCTAATTGTTGCAGCGCCTGCATTTGTTAATGGAACTTCCATTGAGACTGTTTCACCGGGATCTATAGCATTATTATTACCCTCTCCAGTTAGAGCTATTGTGCCTACAGTTAGAGGTGAGTTGAGTATATTGACTTGAGCAAATTTCTCATAAAACACTCTAGCATGAGAGCCAGATGGAAAAAGTGTGGCGGCAGCTTGAACTGTGGATAAAGCTAACTGTGGCATAGTAACCCCACTACCCAATCCAAAGTGTGACTCTAAAATAATTTGATCAACCTCTGATCGTGGCACGCCATCGGCCATCAATGTCACCAAACTTTGAAATAAGGGGGTTGACCACAGTTCATCTCCTAAAACTCCACCGACTGTTGTATGTGCACCATAAGTACTGGCTGAATCATATTGAAAACTAGTTTGATTCATCACACGACCTGCCCAGCAAGCATTATGTCCATCCCAGCTAAAGGCCCATTCTGGATGAAATGATTGACCATTCGTGGTGCTATAGCTATATGAACCAGCCCAATAATCACCAAAACCTTCACCCATGGCACCAGTGTCACCACCAGTCCAGTTATAATTGATATCATGTTGAATACTGTGACCATACTCATGCAATATCACATCTACATCTTCATTATCATCAACACAACCATGGCCAAAGGCCAGTATATTGGTGCCTGGAACAAAATGTGAATTATCATCACCATTAACACCATCGGTATCAACAGAAATAGGGCCTTCTTGAATTCCAGTTGAACCAGTGAAACCTAAGGACTGAATATAACGCTGATTTTGATCAATATGAAAATAGGTATTCGCATCATTAAATGCATTGTTTCCTCGAGTAAATGATGACCAGTCTCCATCAGAAGTGGTACTAGGTGCATCCGTAGGTGCTTCTATTTCAGCAATTTTAACCCATGGGCCGTCTAGTGAATAAGTACTGCCGTTTAAGGTAATATCCAGTAAAGTTTTACTGATATAAGCTGAGGTGAAATTTGAGCCAGCATCAGTATCTTCCATGGTATCATTTTGCAACCTAGTACGCGGATCGGGATCAAAAACTTTGGCACTCCCGTTCACTGTGGATAGCGCTGAAATGAAGTCAACACTTGGTTTTTTGATTAATTGTGCTTCCTCAAATTGAGTAAGTGCTATTTTGAAAGGAATATGTTTAGGTGATTTGAGAGCTGGCAAAGTTTTCCCGCCAAAACCGTAAGTATTCCTGGTTGGTTTAATGGGTAAATCATTTCGAAAGGCACGTACAACTTTACCTGTATTTACATCCACATAGGCTTTCCAACTTGCACTGGGATTTGAAGCAAAAAGATTTACTCTGTAGACTAATCTAAAATTTAATCCTTCATTAAGATAAACCAATTGAGATTTTGGTTGTGACAGAAGCTTTCCTTCAATCTGTACATAATCCCACAATGCTTCAATAGCAGCTTGTTTATTAATATTAGCTTTAAGTTGTCTTGGAGGGCTATTAGTTTCAGGATAAATATCGTTATAAACTTTATAAATCTGATGTGTTTTTTTATCCAAACTCACCACGATTTCTGCATTTTCAACATCTATACCATGAATTTGCTGTTGAAAATGAAAATGCGTGCCAATTAATGAATCTTTGACTTTATTTAAATAAAGATTAGATAAATCCTTGGCTAAACCATAGGTAGTAGCATTTTGTTCCAAATAGACCTTAGCTTGGTGAAGTGCATTTTTGCTAGCTAGCCTGCCAATTTTGGAAGAACTGGAAGGAATTATCACCAGCTGAGGCGTTGTACGATAATCTTTATGCAATACCACATTCTCTGCCAGTTCTTTAGCAGCAACAGAAAACGACTGAATGAATGCCATGCAAGCCAACACTAATCCCAAATTTTTTTGTAAAGTAACTTTGTTATACATACCTAAAACTTTCCAAACTGGTTAATAGGCAACCAGTGTAGCCCAAAAAAATCGAATAAATATGTAATATTCTCATTTTCCCTCTTGTGGATAAAATTCTTCCACTTTAAATAAATAAGGCATCAGGCCCATAAATATTGATTACGAATTGAATAATCCTACACTCTAATCAAGGGTACAGAATACATTAAATTAATGTTCATAATGATTTATCAAATCACTTAATCTAGATTTAAAATCCAAAGTGTGCAGAAAATATGCAGTTCGATAATAAAATCAGATTTGCTCAAACACAAATATCAGGTTTTAGTTTGGCTTTCAAATCATAGACAGCGTTTTATCAATGGCACTTAACTCGCAATATGGTGTATTTATTATCACTAGGAAGCACACCCAAACATTTATTGAATACATGGGGATCGCTTCCCAGTTGATATTCGCGTAAATTAGTGCGCCCGTCTGCGTCGGGATCTAGGTTGGCATCATTGATTAATGGCTCCAGATTATGGCTAATTTCCCAACCATCGGGTATTCCATCGCTATCCGTATCTGCTACATTTGCCCATGTACCCGCTAAAAACTCTTGCAGATTTGTTAATCCATCATGATCTAAGTCCCCTGCCGCATCATTTACAAAACGATTAAGACCATTGGCGCTTTCATAACCATCTAGCATGCCGTCAAGATCAGTATCTAAATCAATACTGATTTGACTGATGCTAGGTGTTAATATGGTGGAAAGAGATTTTAATTCGGCTTTCCAAAATAAAGCATCCGTTCCAGCATCTGGAAAGGTGAAAGTGGTACCTGATTTAACTTGATACCATTTGTTGCCACCATTATTGGATAAATAATATTGAATATTTGTGTTTCTTTTATCAACAACATTAGAGGTTTCAAGCGCGGTTAAACGTACAGATAGCATATTGGTTTCACTTGCATTAACTTTCAATGATTCAACCATGCCTTGATCAATTCGATGCATCCCTTGATAGTATACTTTGTTTAAGCCAGTACGATTGGCCGTTATGATGTCGAGATCGCCATCGCGATCAATATCAGCAACAATTAAATCATTGGTGTTATTGCTCTCTTTACCAAGAGCACTGCTTATGGATAAAAAGGCACCAGAACCGTTATTTAACCAAATGAGATTCTGGCCAACACTGACACCTAAAATAATATCCAAATCTCCATCTTCATCTATGTCAGCCATTCGAATGGCTCGACTATCTTTTGAGCCACCATCAATATCCATTCCAGAAAAGACAAAACTAAAAGTGCCTGTACTGTCATTGAAATAAATTTTGCTTGTCTGTGTATGATTGGCAACAACGAGATCTAAAAATCCATCTTGATTCATATCCGCAACGTCAATAGCCTGTGTTGAATCGGAGTCTGGGCCTATATCTTGAGAAAAGGTAACAAAACTCGCGCTCCCATTATTTAGGTGTAGTTTGTTTTTCTGTCCCGAGTTACCAAAAACGACGTCCAACAAACCATCCCTGTTAAAATCGGCCATTTCAACTGCTGTGCTATTATCTGTTGCTGTTCCAATATCAGTGCCAGTCGAAGAGAAAACGCCACTTCCATTATTCAAATACAATTTGTTCCTTTGAGAGAAATTAGAAAATACCAGATCCAGATCGCCATCCTTGTCAATATCACCAACAGCGACTCCAGTGCTATTATCTGTTTCAGAACCGATATCTACGCCTGTCTCTGAAAAATATCCAAAGCCTAGATTGAAATATATTTTATTAGTTTGTCCTTGATTAGAGACGATCAAATCCAAGTCACCGTCCCCATCAATATCCGCTAGAACCACGCCAGTTGTTGTATCCATTTCACTTCCGATCGCTGTGGATGTAGTGGATAAATTAGTGCCGTCATTTAGATAAAGTCGGTTAAATCCATTCCAATTTCCTGCCACTAAATCCAAATCACCATCATTATCGACATCACCTAATACCAATGAGGTTGTAGCTTCGGCCACTGTATCGATATTTTTAGGAAGCTCAAAACCTCCATTACGAATTCCTCCAAATAAATACAGTTTGTTTTTATGTGAAAAATTATTTCCGCTGACAGCATCCAAATCGCCATCTCTATCTAAATCAGCTATAACAATAGCACGTGTATTATCGGTATCTGCCCCTAAGTTTTTGCCTTTGGTAGAAAAGCTGGCAAGGCCATTATTCAGATAGTATTTATTGGTTTGTCCATAATTTCCTGACACCACATCCATATCATCATCATTATCTATATCAATCAGTTGAATAGATAAACTATCGTCCACATCAGTCCCCACATTCACACCAGTTGAAGAAAAGGTGCCTCCGCCAGTATTGAGATAGTATTTATTCTCCACTCCCCAATTCGCCACAACAATATCAGGTCGGCCATCTAAATTAATATCACCAATACTCAGGGCAAAGGATGGTTCCATTTCCGTACCTATATTGTTTCCTGATACTGGAAAAGTCCCATCACCCTGATTGAGATAAATATGATTATTTTGACTATCATTTACTTCAACAATATCTAAATGACCATTTTGGTTTATGTCGTAGAGTTGGATGGCGCGAGTTTCTGAATTTGTTGCACCAATATTCGTGGCGGGCGTTTGAAACACACCGCTGCCATTATTGTAATAGAGTTTATTTTGACCCGAGTTACCTGAAATTAAATCTAAATCTCCATCGTTGTCCACATCCCCAAGAAAAACAGCATAGGTGGTACCATTATCAGTTCCTATACTAATTCCAGATGGTTCAAAACTAGCCGCCCCACTATTTAGGTATATTTTATTAACCCCAGCATTACCCGCAATAATATCAAGATCACCATCGCCATCAATATCACCAACAGCCAGGGACCATGTGGCATCAGCATCCAAGGAAATAAATGTACCATTCACAGGAAAGTTTCCCATGCCATCATTAGAATAGAGTAGGTTTTTACTACTGACATTCGAGGTCATCACATCCAGATCACCGTCACCGTTCATATCCGCAATAACAACTGCCGTCGTATCAATCACATCCGCAGAGAGATCACTCCCGGCACTTGAAAAACCACTGTCACTATTAGGAATCGTGCCATTTAAATAGCTTTTATTGGTTTGATTAGTTCCATTACCTGCTACCAAGTCATCATCACCATCTGCATCTAAATCAGCAGCTAATACCGCAAAGCTGAGATCAGTTTCGCTGCCAATAGTTTGTCCAGATGAGGGAAATCCAGACGTTCCATTGTTGAGGTAAAGCTTGTTGGCACCACTATTGCCGGCAATAATATCTAAATCACCATCCACATCCACATCCGTTAATACCATAGATTCCGTCGTATCTGTTTCACTACCTATATTTGTACCTGTAGTTGAAAAACTTCCCTTAGCATTATTGAAATACATTTTGTTGGTCTCAACCAGATTTCCAACGATTACATCCAAGTCACCATCTTGGTCAAGATCTGACAATTGCAGAGAGGAAGTATGATCAGTCTCTGTTCCAATAACAGCTGCCGTTGTTGAAAACCCTGAGCCTGTATTTAAATAACGCTTATTGGTTTGCCCATTATTGCCTATCAGCAAATCCAAATCGCCATCTGCATCTATATCGGCAAGCTGAACAGAGGAGGTGTTATCAGAAGCTAAACCCAAAGATACACCCGAAGCAAAGCCTCCTGCGCCATCGTTTATATAAAGCTTGTTGAATCCATTATTACCCTCTACGATATCCAGATTGCCATCAGCATCTATATCTCCCACAGCAATAGAAAGCGTATTATTGGACCCCGTACTAAAACTGATACCTGTTGATGGAAACACGCCTAAACCATTATTGAGATAAAATTTGCTGCTTTGAGTTGCTGTACTATTGCCTACTATAACGTCGAGATCACCATCGTTATCCAAATCAGCTAATTGGATTGCCATTGACGTATCAGTTTCAGAGCCAATCGCCACACCTGAGGTAAGAAAATGCCCAGTCCCATCATTGGTATAGAGTTTATTGGTTGCACCAAATTGAGCGATCACAATATCCAGATCACCGTCTCTATCCACATCACCCACAGCAATACCACGAGTGATAGTCGTTTCGTCACCTAAATTAGTGCCCGCAGTAGCTGCTGTGGGAAAATGATGTTGCCGATTTTGCCAAGCCAAAAATACCTGTTTCTGTTGGGTCGACCAATACGCATGAGTGGTCGAGGCATTCATCAGTGTTTGACTAGAAAAATCTTCCTTAAAGGGCAAACCCGCAGTTGCGGCAAAAATATTAAAAGTGGAAACAGAGATGCAAAAACACCAGAAAAGTGTCACTTTCCTGATTGAAATTTGAGTTTGAATAAACATGAAATCCCCTCATAACCATGTTTACGTTCAATCTACAGAGCAATTAACAAAGGAGATACAAACAATTGAGTGTATTGATGAGCGTAGAAACAAAAGCCTAATAAACTTTATTTTTAGTAGCGGTTGTTATACCAAAAATAGGGTTATTAAACAACCTCAAAAAACGGCACGAGAAGATATGGCAGAAGATATATACCCGTGCTACCTCTCTAAATACAAAGAATATTAATCTTTTCTTGTTTATTTTTGATTGGAAAGCAGGTTTCAGGGGATGAGC
>PCTP01000109.1:0-487 GCA_002770795.1 Gammaproteobacteria bacterium CG22_combo_CG10-13_8_21_14_all_40_8
GATGTACGGTAGTAGGGCAACTCAGGAGCAGTTGCCGAGTAGCTCAGATTATCCTTGCCATGTCCGTCATGGTTTTCAATGTCATAACCCTGGTTTTTCAGGGTGTTAAAACACTCGTTTTCAATTTTCCAGCGGCAACGTCCCGCCCTGACCCTGTCCTTAATATTTTCGGTGTGCTGAATAATGCTGTTTCAAAGGATATTTACTGGAGGTTTCGTGTAGAAATTAACTCACAACTGCTCAGTGTAAAACCTGCGATCACACCTTGCAAATCAGTGCGATTGCGAATAAAAACTTCTCCATCATGAAACTGAGCAATAAGTCCCACAATAAATAACCCTAAACCCAAATGGGCTTCGCCTTGTGAAGCTTTTTTTCTGACTGAAACCATATTCTCAGTTAAATGATGATGGTTCTCTGGCAATAGCTCTCCTCGGTTGGACACTGAAATCAAATACTTGTCACCTTCCATTATTTCAACATATTT
>PCTP01000109.1:498-8419 GCA_002770795.1 Gammaproteobacteria bacterium CG22_combo_CG10-13_8_21_14_all_40_8
TTCCGATTTTTCCATCGTGGAAAAATCCACCGCATTGGATACAAGTTTTTCTAAAGCTTGCGCAATTAACTCGGGTGCGACTGCTACTTTGGGTTGATAAGATAGGTGATTCAAAAAGCTGATTTGATACTCAGGCCAAATACTTGCCATGCCTTCCACCACCTGTTCCATGAGTGTACTTAAATCGGTCAATTGACAAGTACTTTGATTAATCATCTCTTCCAGCCTCGCCGCTTCCCTCATACGGCTGACCAAAGATGATAATCGTTGGATCCCTACAAGCCCTCTTTCAATAAGTTCCAAACTCACGGAATCATGATTCACATTCATTTGTAGATTCTCTAAGGCACCTCTCACAACAGCCATTGGTGTTCTTAATTCATGAGAAAGACGACTAGCTAAGCGTTCCTGATAATCCTGATAATTCTTTTGGCGTCCCAATAGTAGATGAACATTTCTTGACAACTGTCCCAATTCATCACCTGCTTTACTGGCTTTTTGGATACCAAGTACACGGCCGTTTTTATCCAATGATTGGGCCAATTGCTTTTGTAAATGTTGTATTCTATAACTCAAACGACCACCAAATATTAAAAAGATAAAAATGGCAAAAACCATTAATCCCAAACTCATGTTTAATAAAAAACTAACGTAAGGTTGACTGTATAACAAGCTGGTCCCAGTAATTTTTTCATAAATAATATAGGCTGAAGGCTGATCTTTTTTACCAATTCTACCCACAGCAATAGTTCGCTGTTGATGTCGATTGGAGCCAGCTAAAACTCGCGTGGAAACACCTTTAACTCGCGCTTCATCTAACCAATCTGAAGTAAATTGACTAATACCAATCCAAGGCTCTTTTAAAGGTTCGGGGGATGTACCAATCAGCCAGTTCAATAAAGGGTTTTCACTGACGATAATATCATCTGTGGTCTGCCCTTTCTTTGCCAACAGCTCTCCATGTTCTCCCAGCAACCAAATTCGTTCGTCCTCATTGGTCAATAAGTTGTCCATTAACTTTTGCTGTTCGGGATTCGTTTTTAGGACAGTGAAACTATTTACGCCTTGCTTTTTGCCATCGGTCTCTATCTCGACCTCAAAAATTCCTTGATGCAGATCGACGGGGATCCTCAACTCCATATCAGCAAACTGACCCAGTTTATTCCAAAATCCTTGAATTCTGGGCTGGATATTTCCATTCTCCGTAGCAATAACATTCCCTCTATCTTGAACATCAATCACATAGGTTCTTTTGAGTTCCAAGTTATCAAAAGAAAGAGAGTACTGATAATTTTTAGCTGGTGTTAATGACGCTATTTTAGTTCGAATATAAACAAACAGATAACCATTTTGTTGGCCTAACAGCATTTTAGATCCCGGGCCAAGCAATGAAACCCATTGGTTGGGATCTGTTTGCCACTCATTGGTAAAGGCATCTAAAATAATATCTGATTTAAAAGGCTCAGGAAAAACTAAGGTTGCTTGAACAGGGCTGTATTGTGAATGCCAATTATAGCTATATGGAGATAAGGCCGATGAGATACTTTGTACTTTTTCAGCAAGATGTGAGCGCTCTCGTTCAATAAGCCACTTATCCATAGATCGCAAAAATCTGACTGTTGTTACCGGCATCAAAAGCAACAATAATGCCGAAAGCAAAAGCTTACTTCTCAATCTCATAACAGACTATTCACTACTTGATTATCCATCTATAGCCAATACCATATACAGTCTCAATCCCTTCGAAGACCGGTGTTACTTTTTCAAATTTTCGGCGTATTCTCTTGATATGGCTAGTGATGGTATTATCCTCAACAATAATGTTGGCATCCTTCAACAATTGCTCCCTTTTCTTTACGTGTCCGGGTCTTTCTACCAAAGCATAGAGCATCCAAAATTCAGTCAGCGTTAAATCAAGATCTTTGTCGAACCAACTGACAGTAAAGCGTTCTTTATCCAAGACCAAGTCTCCGCGAATCATTTTCGCATCTTTGTTCTCTGGTTGTGAAAGTGCTTCGACTCGACTAAATAAGGCGTTAATTCGGGCTTGTAAAAAAGGTAGACTGACCTCTTTGGTTAAATAATCGTCCGCACCTAAACGCAGTCCAGAAATCATATCTAGATCAGTATCTAATGCCGATAAAAAAATAATGGGCAAAGTTTTAGACTGTTGCCTCAACTCACGACAAAGCTCAAAACCTGCTTCTGGTTCGTCGCCCAATCCCACATCTAAAATCACTAAATCTGGTAGACTATTTGCAAAAGCACCAATCGCTTCATTTTTAGTGGCGTACTCCAAGACTTCATAGCCATGATTTCTAAACCACTTTGCATAGTTGTCCCGAATATGTGGCTCATCTTCTACCAGAGCAATAGTTCTACTCATTTAATTACCTCGAATTATATTGATGCTGATTAGCTGTCTTCTATTTAAGAAAATGAAAACACATTGTCGCCATATTATGCCCTTTTTATATCACCTTTCAAACCGATTGAAGCCACATTGATTTGGTTTAATGACTCTATACCCGTGATACCTGGAAATACGGGATTTCGGCATTTTAAGATAGCACAAGTATAACGCAACGTGAGTTGTCATATTCCACTAAAAACAAAAGGAAAATATCATGAACTTCAAAAAAACGTCTCTCGCTATTGCTTTGATCATAGCGAGTTCTCACATTCAGGCACAAGAAATTAATCGCACAAAAAACCAAGAGCTTGTAGGTTTTGGCTCTGGTGCGGCTATAGGCGCTGTTGTAGCAGGCCCTGTAGGAGCTATGGTTGGCGCAATAATAGGCTCTGTCACTGGCAATGAACTGGATAAAAAAAAGGTTGAACATCAACAGTTAGCACAATTAACTCAAGATTATAACAGTATGCAAAAAGCGCTAGCAGTATCAGAGCATCATCGAAAAGACACAAAAGACTTATTACAGGCTCATCAGATGTTTGTACAAAAAATTGTCTCAGAACTCAGCATTGATCTGTTATTTAGAAGCAATTCTTCTCAAATAGAAAATATTCATGAAACAAAAATTAACCCCATTGTTTCATTAATGAAAGCTTTTCCTGAACTAAAAATTCAATTGCAAGGTTATGCCGATGTCCAAGGTAAAGATACTGACAATATTAAACTCTCGCACCAAAGAGCAGAAACCGTCAAAGAGTTATTAGTGAAAAAAGGTGTGGATAGTTCTAGAATCAAAATTGAAGCCCTAGGTGAATCAATGGCAACCGCTTCAGCTACCGACAATGATGGAAAAGCTTTAGATCGCCATGTGTTAATTGGGTTCAGCTCTAACCCTGCGAATCAAACCGCAGCCATAGATTAGCGCCAACTATTCAAGACTATTGCCAGAGCCAATTTTAATTTTGGCTCTGGCAAATGGGTTAATAATCCCCATCATTCTCAGCCAGACTGGAACTTAAACCACAAAAATCAGCGACAAAGTTAAATTCAATGCTGAATTTTTAGTAATGGCAATCGTAATGAGGTAAAATAGCCGCTTTAGTGATCAGATCAATCTTCAATAGGCAAAGAATGAAACCAGGTCAAAAAGGTATTGTGCGTATTATCAGCGCCTTTAAAAATAGCATACGAGGAATAAGAGACGCTTTTCGTTTTGAAGCTGCTTTTAGAGAGGAAACCTATTTTGCTACTATTGCCATTCCTTTAGGGTTTTATCTGGCCCACAATAATATAGAACTCATCTTGTTAGTGGGTTCAATTATCTTATTAATGGCCGTTGAAATTCTCAACTCAGCCATTGAAGCAGTGGTCGATCGAGTTGGGGCAGAATATCACGAGCTCTCTGGTAGAGCCAAAGACATGGCTTCAGCAGCAGTTTTATTTGCTATTATTTTAGTCCTGCTGGTTTGGGTGAGCCTGCTTTACCCTCATTATTTCTAAATTCAGCACGCTATATGAATCTCTCATCCGCTGTGAATCAAGCGAGCCTAGATTGTTGCGTTCAAATCAAAAAAATGGGTTCAAGCCTTTATTACTCAAGCTTATTCCTACCACAACAACAGTTGCTTCAGATTGCCCCTGTGGTTAATTTTCTGTGGCGAATTGATCGAATACCTAGATTCACACAGGAGTCAGCAATCGCAGAAAAACAATTATTATGGTGGATTGAAGAAATTGAAAAAGCCAAAGTCAATCAAGCACAACACCCCATAGCCCGTGCACTTTCAACCTCACTAAAAACAGATGAGCAATTTTCTGATCTACAAGGTCATGTGCGGCATGTGCTGCTCCATCAAACAGATTGCCAAATAGATAATGAAGAATCTTTTGCTGAGTTTTTGGTACAAAAACGTTTAACACTGGTTGAGCTAATCATGGCTCTTTCTAATCAAGAACTTATTGAAAATAAAAAGTATTTATCAGACATGGCACAATTATTAGGTCTAATCGATCTGTTTGATGGATATCATCAAGACAAGCTACATGGGTTGTTATATTTCCCTTTACAGTCTCTCATTGACCATCAAATCACCGTTGAGCATTTAACATTATCAACACCCTCAATTGATGAAACTGTTCAAAATAAAGTCCAAGCTTTTTGGGACTATTGGTTGAATCAATTAGTTAGCATGGAAAATTTATTGTGGAAAAACTGCGAATCAGGTTCAGACAATGTTCTATTATTCCTAATGCTCTATTGTAGAATTCGTATAAAAGCGATCAACAACTCCCGTAAAAAAGGCTATAATTTCTTGCACCAACATCCCACTCTTAGCCCGGTATCAAAGCTCTGGACAGTGTGGTTAACAAGAGCTAAGTGGCAATCCAATAAAAAGGCATATTAAGATGGAACCCTCATTACAATCATCAAATACATCATCACTCCCGCTGGAAAGCAAAGTCATTCTTGTAACTGGAGCAGGATCGGGTATTGGTAAAGCAGTTGCTCTAGGACTCGCTAAAAAAGGCGCTACTGTCGTGTTATTAGGAAAAACTCTTGAAAAACTAAACGCAGTTTATGATGAGATTGAAACAGCCGGGTATCCCCAAGCAGCCATTGCCCCCCTAGATCTAGAAAAAGCGACTGAGCCAGAGTATCTGCACTTTGCAGATGTTATTTACCAAGAATTTGGACGTCTTGATGGGCTCATCCATAATGCAGCCTGGCTTGGAGAACTTGCTCCCATGGAATTACAAGGTATTGAGAATTGGAATAAGGTATTACAAATTAATTTAACCTCAAACTTTCTGTTAACAAAAGCATTGATGCCAGCGCTTAAAAACGCCCCAAAAGCATCTATTGTTTTCACATCTTCAGGCGTAGGCAGAAAAGGAAAAGCTTATTGGGGTCCTTATGCAGTCTCAAAATTTGCCATAGAAGGCCTGATGCAAACGCTTGCAGATGAGTTAGAAACCAATACCAAAATCCGTGTAAATAGCTTAAATCCTGGCGCTACCTTAACAAAAATGAGAAGAACAGCCTTTCCTGGCGAGAAACCCGAAACCTTACCTACTCCAGAACAATTAGTACCCGCATATATTTATCTCATGTCAGAACAAAGCCAAGGTGTGCACGGACAGGCATTAAATGCCAGAGATCTCATCTAAAATACCCTAGATGTAGTAGGGGTAGAAAATTATTCACTTAGCTAACATTTTCTACTGTCTATTTTCCAACCCAATCCTGCCGATTTAAGGTGGCAAATCTTTGCCACCTATCTCAAGCAGTCCTAAAAACCTCATCATAAACGTCAAAAAAATGACATTGCCAACCAAAAAACAATCATTGCTTGCCTAACGAGCTGTTTTTAAGGCAATTTATTGTGTTGGCATGAATTTAGCTAGTTTTAATCTATAGCAAACCAGTTAACATGTATTTTCGAGGCTCTAACCATGATTGGTCTACCAAAACTTCAATCAAGAAAACTTCCAAGTTTAAGTGTAATTGCAAACCAAGCAAAGAATAGCGTTGAAAGAGAAGCTTTAATCCAAGCTATTCAAAATCTCAGCATGGAATTGCAACAAACTTTGGTGCTTGAACAGCTTTTAGATATCTTTTGCGAGCAAGTGATTAATATAGTGCCTTGTCAAAGTGTTCATTATTTGGATGAGAACAAAGGTATTGAGTGGAATACTGGTACTCAGCAAAAACATCGTTGTGACTATCATTTGAATTTAGAGGGTGCTTCATTCGGAAAACTTAGTTGCACCAGAGAATACCCTTTCTCAGCAATTGACTTGCAAATTGTAGAATGGTTAGTGGCTATACTCATTTATCCCGTTCGTAATGCGATGCTATACAAAGAAGCCTTATCTGCTTCTAAAATAGATGCACTCACAGGCATAGATAATAGAATGTGTTACGATGAGACCATCACCCGCGAAATTGCCAAAGCGAGAAGACACAATAATGAGCTCTCACTTTTAATTATAGACATCGATCATTTCAAGACTTTTAACGACAAATACGGGCATATCGTTGGAGATAAGGTACTAAAAACCGTCGCAAAAGAATTAAAAAACACCTTAAGAAATACCGATCAACTTTTTCGATATGGTGGAGAAGAATTTGCTGTGATCTTATCCTCTACTCAGGCTGATATGGCACATGATATTGCAGAAAGGTTGCGTTTCGCTATTTCACAATTAGCTTTGGAACATGTTGACGAAATACTCTCTTTAACCATCAGTATAGGCAACAGTGCTTATCACAAAGGTGACACCTCTCTCAGCCTATTTAAAAAAGCCGATGATGCACTCTATTTAGCCAAAAACAATGGAAGAAATCGAGTTGAAACGGCTGCTTAGTTCAAAAGCAGCCATCAGCATCCTTGGAGTAATGAAATCAAACTTCACTCATCAAGGCGTAGCTTTTATTCACGATCTCATACACATCTTTAGAAAGATTGGGTTTTCTAAGTATTCTTTCTAATTGTGATTTTATCAGCTGTTGTCTGGCATGGTCGTATTTTCTCCAGCGATTGAAAGGTGACACTAACCTGGCAGTAATTTGAGGGTTAATGTCATCCATCTCGAGCACCCTATCAGCAAGCCATTTATAACCAGTGCCATCTATTGCATGAAAAGCTGGTATGTTCGCCGTAAACGCAGCGATTAAGGCACGTACTTTATTCGGGTTTGTATGTACAACTGCTGGATGTGCCCATAACTCATCAACTCGCGTAGTCGCAGGTTCGCCTCCAAACATAGCCTGTATCGATAACCACTTATCAATCACGAGATCCTGCTTTTGCCAATGCTTATAAAAATCTGCTATCGCCCATTGGCTATCACTTGCGCCTGCATCCACTAATTGAGTAAATGCAGCCAATTCATCTGTCATATTTTGAGCTTTTTCATATTGAGTACGCGCAAGTTTGATCATCCCTTCATCTTTATTTGCAGTGAGATATCCTAGGCAAACATTGGCTAATTTTCGATAACCTGCACTCGCTGAAAGTGGTTGTTGTTGTGATATTGAAGCTTTGGCTAGCGATTGCATTGATTGATAAGTCTTTAAAAACTCTTGATGTAACTCGGAACCTAAAGATTTTCTCACCAAATTTCTGAGATGATCAAGCAAAACTATATCCATTTGTGCACGGTCGGCTTCTAAAGTGGAAACTGATGGAAGGCTAATGGCTAAGGCAATAAATGAAGGATCTATATCAGAGCTGAGCAACTTTTCGATGGCTTGTTTTAAAGTATGAGAGTAATTGTTAAGGGTCTCATCGCTAAAATCCGTTTGGCTTGATATGGCTTCATCATACAATGACCAAATCACACGACTCATTAGTTGCTGTCCTGCATCCCAACAACTAAAAGTGTTGTTATCATGACCCATCAGGAAGGCTAATTGATCATCTGTCAATTCACGAGATAATTTCACTGGCGCAGAAAAGTCACGTAAGTAGCTCAACAACGGTTTTTCAGTCACTTGGTGAAATT
>PCTP01000184.1:0-555 GCA_002770795.1 Gammaproteobacteria bacterium CG22_combo_CG10-13_8_21_14_all_40_8
AAATTTATTTTTTTATACCAATCAATAAAAACGTTACCACTAGATTCAAAAAGAGCTTTCTTGGATTTATCCAAAACAATTCCCTTTGAACTTTCTTCCTGAATATTTAAAATTACCCTTTCACCACCTTTATCCTGACCGGCAATTTTGAAACTATCTGTGCCTGTATTTGCGAAATTTTTTTGTTCTTCCATCTCTATTCGGATTTACGTGCTACGCGGTAAACTTCTTCTAAAGTAGTTAATCCTTGTAGTGCTTTGATTATTCCCGCTTGTTCCAGAGTGACCATTCCGCCTTTTTGAGCGGCAGCCTGAATATCAAGCATTGAAGCACTTTCTCCAATTAATTTTCTTAATTCGTTGTTCATTCTAAATACCTCATAAAGTCCGACTCGGCCATGATATCCAACATTATTACAGGCCTCACAACCCGGGGCCTCAAAAAATTCCAGTTTTTGCAATAAAACAGGATCAATTTCGCCTTCCACGTGAAGATTTTCCATCGCTTTTTTCACAAGATCCAAAATTTCAGGACTTGTTTTGCTTGAAGTTTTAC
>PCTP01000184.1:617-7861 GCA_002770795.1 Gammaproteobacteria bacterium CG22_combo_CG10-13_8_21_14_all_40_8
TTAAATGGTGCAACGCCCATATTCATCAGACGGGTCAATGTTTCAGGGGCACTATTGGTATGGAGAGTGGATAATACCAAGTGACCAGTTTGAGCGGCTTTCATGGCGATTTCAGCAGTTTCTAAGTCACGAATCTCTCCTACCAGAATAACATCGGGATCTTGACGTAAAAAGGCTCTGAGTGCTGAAGCAAAAGTGAGCCCTGCTGTATTATTGATTTGAACCTGATTGACCCCAGATAAGTTAATCTCCACAGGATCTTCAGCGGTTGAAATATTTGTTTCGGAGTCATTGAGAATATTGACGCCTGTATAGAGTGACACTGTTTTACCACTACCAGTAGGGCCAGTCACTAAAATCATGCCTTGAGGATTAGACAGTGCTTCAAGATAACGTTCCTTTTGAATGGCTTCGTAGCCCAAAACATCAATCCCCATTTGTGCGCTGGAGGAATCCAATATCCGCATGACTATTTTTTCGCCAAATAAAGTGGGTAAACTACTTACACGAAAATCAATGGATTTGGTCTTAGAGAGCTTCATTTTGACCCGACCATCTTGGGGTAAACGCTTTTCAGCAATGTTTAGCTTAGACATCACCTTCAATCGAGCCGAAATTCTCCCTGCTAAATTAACAGGGGGGGCAGCAACCTCCTCAAGGATCCCGTCAATTCTAAAACGCACACGGTACGATCTTTCATAGGGTTCAAAATGTAAGTCGGATGCCCCTTTATTAATGGCATCTAGAAGCAATTTATTGACAAAACGAACCACTGGAGCATCGTCCGATGAAGGGTCAGTCTCATCATTTTTATTCTCTTCCTCAGTACTGAGCTCCAAGTTCTCAAGATCTGAATCACTAAAATCTGAAGCAAAGGATGCATTATCTTTCTCTTCTGTAATGCTTTTTATGAGTTTAGAAAGCTTATCATCTTCAACAATGACGGCATCTGTAGTGATTCCCGTGTTAAACCGTATTTCTTCTAAAGCCGCTGCGTTAGTGGGATCAGAGAGCGCAATAAATAATCGATTCCCTCTTTTAAACAATGGAACAGCATTATGTTTCTTAATTAACTGAGTTGAAATAAGTTCCATCGGAAGAGATGTCGAATCAAAGGCGTTTAAATCGAAAATAGGCGAACCAAATTCCGTTGCAGCAAGCACTGCAATAGCGCCAGGTGCTAGCACATCGTGCTGAACCAGATAGCTTACAAAGGGGATTTTTTGTTCTTTAGCCGCTTTGTAGGCATCAATAACAACTTGCTCTTCCAATAATCCAGAAAGAACAACATGCCGGGCTAAGCCTGTAAGAGAAATGGAGTTATGCGGAACCATAGTGATCAATTTTAATTTCTATTATATCAAGTATATAGCTGATGGAGGAAAAAGCAATAATAGGATGAGTTATCTTGGGATTAGTCGTAGACTATAACTAAAAGATACCCAATGATCTTAATGTCGTTTACACTCCATATAAATTGAAGCTGAAGACCATATGACGATTTGTTTTATTTTCTAATCGCTCTCCATATTTTCGCTATACCCTCTTCAAGGGATACTTTAGGGAGCCAATTTAGCTGATGTTGTATCTTTTTTGTATCAAGAATGATTTTATTAACATCTACATTCCTTCTATCAAGGTATTCAATAGAGAAGGGTTGTTTACAGACTTTTCTAGCAATATCAATAACCTCATTAATGGAATATCCTTTCCCATACCCTAAATTATAGGTTGAACTATCCACTGGATTTTTAATTGCCATCAAAATAGCGGATACCAGTTAATCGCAATGGCTATAGTCATCGTAATAAAAAAAGCCAGTTTCCACTTGATGCCGAGCTCAATCTACCTAAAGATAAATATTCGGACGGTCTCAGGTATCGCGTAGCGAAAGAAGTTATCCGGGGTTCATTCTATGATAGGGTTGAAGCCATCGATACCACAACTGGCGGTCATGTGCCTAAGTGTCAGTTTTTGGGTTTAACTCAAGATGTCGCCCAGGATTTTGAAGCATTTTACCAGAAAAACCCTTATCAACAGAAAGAGGAAACTGCTGATCTTCTGGTGTTGAATTTTGACGGCAAAGGCATTGTCATGCGTCATAATAGCCTCAGAGAATGCACTAAAAAAACGGCCAAAAAGAACAAGGAATAATATCGAGAATTGTATCGAGGACATCCCTTAGCTGCGAACCCTTTGGAATATTCTCTACCCCAAATAAATTACGTAAGTTGTTCCGACCTTGCTTTTTCTCCACCCGCTTCTGAAATTGAAGCAATGATGGATCCTGAAAATACATTCAAGCAAAGCTTCCGCATCCCGTTAAAGCCCCTTGCCTACTTCCATGTAGGTAAAGACGCTCATCAGGATTTCGTTGTAACTGAAATCACATTTGCCTTGCTGGCGAGGATCAGCGATTTGATTGAAATGCGAAGATACAGCCTAAGTCAAACTCGAAAATCCCAGGTGCTTTTTTTCTTTGAGTAGTATTTTCAAGTGTGCTAAACCAAATTGATTGCAGTTATTGTTTTTGATCTGATCAGTATTTTTAGGAAAAGTTCAATTTATTTGAAAATATATCTTAAAAAAGAGAAAAAAGTGATAAATGGAGCGAAAACTATTTTTATGGGACGCTTAAGCCCTTTCGTTTAGGGTGGATTAGTTTTGCCGAGAATTGCTGTGACTTATGGTGTAATAAGTAGTAGCATTTAATCTATATCTATAAGCATAGATGGCCTGTTTATTTATCAAAGAGGAATAGGTTGAGGAAAAAGTTAATGCCATTTTATTTCAGGCTTTGAGACAGATGATTGATAAATCTGTAGAGAAAAACATGAAAATACTGATAACAGCCACCACATATCCCACATCTTCAATCGATAACCAGCCTCAATTTGTTCACAATTTAGCCAAGGAGTTGGCTAGTAGTTTCGAAGTGCATGTATTGGTTCCTCGAGCTGGAGATTTAGGCGCATTGAATGAGAGGATTGATGGTGTTCATATTATTAGATATCCCTATTTTTTCAAAAAGTTTGAAACTTTGGCTTATGGTAGTGGAATATTAGAGAATTTAAAGAAAAATCGTTGGAATTACGCCCTGATCCCATTTCTTGTGCTATCACAATGGTTTTTTGTGATAAAGATAGTAAGAAAATATCAAATACAAGCAATCAATGCTCACTGGATAATACCCCAAGGCATTATCGCGATCTTAGCTAAGATCTTTCTGAAAGAGAAACCCAAACTTATCATCACCTCACATGGTGCAGATTTATTTGCGCTAAATGGAGGAATACTTAAGAAAATAAAGAGTTGGGTTATCAATAAAGCGGATATTTTCACTGTGGTAAGTATGGCCATGAAGAATTATTGTCGGAGAGAGTTACATATTAACAACTCTGATTCTATAGTCGTTCGGTCAATGGGGGTTGATTTAGAAAAGCTATTCATTAAGAAAACTAGGTTTGAAGATCGTGAGAATGTCATTTTTGTTGGACGTTTGGTCGAAAAAAAAGGACTTTTTGTATTAATCGAGGCGGCAAGAATTTTGAAACAAAGAAAACGGAATCTTAAAATAAGTATCGTTGGTAGTGGACGGTTGTTGGAACAGTTAGAAAAGCTGGTTAAAGAATATCAACTATCGTCATTCGTGGTTTTTTTGGGAGTGAAAAGTCAAATTCAAATAGCAGACCTTTTGAATCAACATAAAGTATTTATTATGCCCTCAATAATTGGTACTGATGGAGATCAAGAGGGGCTTGGACTGGTTGCCGTGGAGGCAATGGGGTGTGGGTGTGCTGTTCTAGTTTCTAATTTAGCGGCAGTGAAAGATGTTGTGAAGGATGGACAGAATGGTGTAATGTTTGAAGCAGGAGACAGCTTGGCTTTAGCGAATAATTTGGAAAAGTTATTGATAGATGACGAGCTATGTAAACGACTTTCAGAAGTAGGACATGATTTCGTGAAATCAGAGTTTGATTGGTCTGTAGTAGGTAATGAATATCGAAGATTATTAAAACTCTTAGTTACCTAACGAGAATAGTGGCTAAAAAACAATGAGTTAGCCAAATAAAAAATCATATTTATCACTACAGAAGATGTGCAACCTCTTTCAGCAAGGACAGGTTTTAGACCTCAACCTTTAGGCCAGAAGTGTGCAGCAACCGAAGCTTCGCAATGCGAAGCAGGCAGAAAAGCGGGTGAAGCCGGGCAAGAAGGCGCATTGGTTTGGGAGAGTACAGACCTCTTCCAAACCGCGTGGAGTGCGCATGCACGACATCCTTATTGCTTGCCAATAATATCCAGTTTGGACATGGAAAAATTTTTGATATCAAAGAATATAAGTGAAGGAAAATATGTTACCTCTGCGATTTGAAGGAATTTATTTTGCGAAAAAAAAGAGCAACACTGATAATGTTAGTTGAAAGTTTGAAATGAAAGTTGTCTTACTTTGCAAGCGCTATTATACCAACAAGGATCTTTTGGCAGATCAATTTGGGCGTAACTTTGAACTGCCTAAAGGATTAAGGGAAAACGGACATGAAGTAATGGTTCTAGCTCTAGACTATAAGGGAAAAAAAATTGAATGCTTAACAATTTCTGGTGTGCTCTACCTGTCATTGCCTATTTTCAGTTTTTTAGTATTTAATAGTGTGATTGAAGCGAAGAAACAAATTAAGATGTTTAAACCAACGCATGTAATTAGTAGCGGTGATAGTCATATTGGTTATGTGGGGTTGCTTTTGGCGAGGATGAGCAAGGCTAAATCTATCTTTGATGTTTATGATTATTACCCTTCCTTCGGTAGTAATAGATTTCCATTTATG
The DNA here is from genome assembly GCA_002770795.1 of Gammaproteobacteria bacterium CG22_combo_CG10-13_8_21_14_all_40_8. Lineage (GTDB taxonomy): Bacteria > Pseudomonadota > Gammaproteobacteria > Enterobacterales > 21-14-all-40-8. Next base: position 5,444 of record PCTP01000184.1, read on the forward strand.
AAAAAAATGTTTCATCATACGCTTCGAAATGTTGATCTTGTTTTGTGTGCCAGTAGAAATCTCGTGACTTATACATCAAAATTTGCATCAAATATTCTGATGATAGAAAACGGTGTTGATACGAATAAGTTTAAAGTTCTGGATAAGACAAGTTGTCGAAAAGAATTAGATTTGGGATTAGACGAGATAATAATTGGTTATTTTGGTTCTATGGAACCGATGCGTGGTGTCGAGTATCTTATTAAGGCCTGTGAAAGTCTAAGGCAACATTTTCCTGAGTTGAAATTGCTAATTGCTGGAAAAGCTTCAAGGCATATCAAGCTCAAATCGGAGTGGATAGATTATCGCGGTCAAGTAGATCAAGATCAAGTTGTAAAAATGATTAATGCCTCTAATGTGGTCGCTATCCCATATTTGTCCAGTCCGTTGGTTGATTATGGTAACTCCTGTAAGATAGGAGAGTATTTGGCTTGCCAGGTTCCTATCGTGGCAACGTCAGTAGCTAATCTCAGCTTAAATTATCACGATGTCATTAATGAAATACCCCTTGCCATTTGTGAATCTGGAAATGCTAAGGCGCTTGCAAAAGTGATAATTTATCAGATCGAAACAAAAAAATTGGCATCATATCCCGAACGTATCAATTGGTCTCGTTTAACGGAAAAACTGGAAATGGCATTACTTAAATTGAGCTAATACTTTGGTTACAGAGAGCTATGGTGATTAGACATGAATTTTTCAAGAATTGAATGCAAATTGTATATTCTTTAGATATTCATTAACAGGTATTATCAATATATACTATATTTTGAATTGTTAATGTTTATATCTATTGAGAAAATTACTTATAGCAAAAGGCGGTAATCGTGAAAGTTGTTATTTTGGCAGGTGGATTTGGAACTCGAATTGGAGAGGAGACAGAACTTCGACCTAAACCAATGATCGAAATTGGCGGATACCCGATTCTTTGGCATATTATGAAAATATATTCCCACCATGGTTTTAATAATTTCATCATTTTACTGGGATATAAAAGTTTCTATATTAAACAGTTTTTTATGAATTATTATATGCTCAATAGTGACATCAAACTTGATATGTCTTGCAACAAAATGGAAGTGTTGAACAATAAAGCAGAAGACTGGAAAGTAACTTTAATTGATACAGGACTCGAAACACAAACGGGTGGGCGTGTTCTACGTGCAAAGCCTTATATTGGGGATGAAGCTTTTTTATTGACTTACGGTGATGGAGTGGGCAATGTTGACATCCCTAAGTTAGTGAAATTTCATCAACAACACGGAAAAGCATTAACGATGACATCTGTGCAACCAGAAGGCCGTTTTGGGGCAATCGATTTTGACTCTGATGGTGCCGTGAAGGAATTTTGTGAAAAACCTCCAGGTGATAACACTTGGATAAATGCAGGGTATATGGTATGCGAACCTGAAGTTTTTGATTATATAAAGAATGGCGATCAGACTATCTTAGAGCGAGATCCTATGGAAAGTATGGCTAAATCTGATCAAGTGATGGCTTTTTGTCATAATGGTTTTTGGAAATGTATGGATACCGCAAGAGATAAAAAAATGCTGAATGAGCTTTGGAAAGACGGGAAAGCTGCATGGAAAATCTGGAAGTAGCCTCTCTTTTTGGTGGACAGTACAATGGTATCCCTGTATTAATTACAGGACACACTGGTTTTAAAGGATCATGGCTTGCCTTATGGTTGCAATCTATGGGTGCTATAGTGAAAGGGATTTCTTTACCTGAAGATGATCACCAACACCCTGTTCACTGGCAACAACTGGGTTTAGAATTAGTAGTGGACTCTCGATTGGATATCCGCAATGCAGATGCACTAAAGACTGCAGTACTAGATTTTTCTCCTCAAGTGGTGTTTCATTTGGCTGCACAATCTTTGGTTCGGCGGGGTTATGCTGATCCTATAGCAAATTGGTCGACCAATGTGATGGGGTGTGCACATTTGCTGGAGGCTTGTCGCTCGTGCCCTTCAATCAAAGCCATAGTTATTGTGACTACCGATAAATGTTACGAAAATCGAGAGTGGGTATGGGGCTACCGTGAAACCGATTCCCTTGGAGGATACGACCCTTACAGTGCTTCAAAGGCGGCAGTGGAAATATTGGTGAATAGTTATCGACGTTCATTTTTTAGCCATCAAGGAGCTCCGATGATCGCTACAGCAAGAGCTGGGAATGTGATTGGGGGCGGGGATTGGTCTGAAGACAGATTGATTCCTGATATTATCAAAAGCCAGCTAGATGGCGTGGGCGTAAAGATACGGTCTCCTCATGCAACTAGACCATGGCAACATGTACTGGAGTCGCTTTCAGGTTATCTTCTATTGGGACAAAAACTCTTGGAGAAGGGAATAGATTACGAAGGGGCTTGGAA
>PCTP01000184.1:7904-13926 GCA_002770795.1 Gammaproteobacteria bacterium CG22_combo_CG10-13_8_21_14_all_40_8
GACCGGGCAATGAAGGAAATTGTCAAGTAGTAGAGTTGTTGCTTCAACTTAAAGAAACTTGGACAGAATTGGATTGGTCTATAGATGAAAAGTCTGGGCCTCATGAAGCAACGCTGCTTCAGTTAGATTGTGCAAAGGCCCATCAATATTTAGGTTGGCAGCCAGTTTGGGGACTACAAGAAAGTATTCAGCAAACAGCTAAATGGTATAAATCTTGGTGTGAAGAGGGTTCTGTTATTACAGGGCTTCAACTTAAAGACTATATTGCAGCCGCAAATTTAAGTGGTGCTGTTTGGTGTAGACAATGAATATTTCTGTATCGCCTTTACGAGGAGTTTTTATTGTTCGTTCACAGACTATCAGTGATGAACGAGGAAGTTTTGAACGTTTATTTTGTGATGTTGAGTTAGAACGCCTATTACAGGGGCGAGTGATAAGACAGATAAACCGATCTATTAGCGTCCAAGACGCTGTTATTCGAGGCATGCATTATCAAATGCAACCTCATGCTGAAATGAAACTTATTCGATGTACAAAAGGTAGAGCTTGGGATGTGGCGCTGGATTTACGTAAAGGCTCTGCAACTCTTGGGCAGTGGTTTGCCCAAGAACTTACACCAGAAAATAGTGAAATGATGGTAATCCCAGAGGGCGTAGCACATGGATTTCAATCATTAGAACCAGATACGCATCTTTTATATTTACATACAGCCTATTATCAAAAATGCTCTGAAGCTGCTGTAGCTTGGAATGATCCGCTGTTCTCTATTAATTGGCCTAAAGCACCATCAGAAATATCAAAACGAGATCAAGCTCATCCATTCTTAAAGGAGAGTTTTCAAGGGGTTGTTATTTGAAGTGTCGTCATTGTTGTCATGAGTTAACTTATGAGTGGCTTGATCTAGGATTTGCTCCACCATCAAATGCTTATATAGCCAAGGAGGATTTATGCTCACCAGAGTTACATTTTCCATTGAGACTCTATGTTTGTAAAAGATGTTGGCTGGTTCAAACCGAAGATTATGCTCAGGCAGACGCATTATTTTCACCAACTTATGCCTATTTTTCATCTGTTTCTAAAAGCTGGTTACAACATGCTGAAAATTACTGTCGAATGATTATTAAACGTTTGGCTTTAGATAAAAACTCTCATGTTATTGAAGTGGCGGCTAATGACGGATATTTATTGAAAAATATGATTACAGCAGGAATACCTTGTTTAGGAATTGAACCGACTCAAAGTACCGCTAGGGTAGCCGAGTCTTTGGGGATCCCTGTGATAACAGAATTTTTTGGTAAGCTGTTAGGGAAAAGACTGGCAGATACCAGTAGAAAAGCGGATCTGATTATTGGCAATAATGTACTGGCACATGTGCCTGATATTAATGATTTTGTAAAGGGACTGAAGCTATCATTAAAAATGGGTGGAACCATTACACTTGAGTTTCCTCATCTGTTAAAACTTATACAACATTGTCAGTTTGATACAATCTATCATGAACATTACTCCTACCTTTCTCTCTATACAGTGAGTGAAATATTGAACAGGAATGATTTGAAAGTGTATGACGTCGAATTACTTTCTACCCATGGAGGCAGTCTCAGAGTTTATGCTTGTCATGAAGAAGATTCCAAAAAGAAAAGTGCTTTAGTCGATGAAGTATTAGAACAGGAAGTCAAGGCAGGTTTACAAAGTTTGAAGGGTTTTATTGGTTTCCAAGAGAAGGCATTAAAAATTAAGCTAGATTTACTTTCTTTTCTGTTAGAGCAAAAACTACTTGGCAAGCAGGTTGTTGGATACGGTGCAGCAGCTAAAGGTAACACATTGTTAAACTATTCAGGCGTTGATGCTGATCTATTACCTTTTATAGTGGATGCTTCAGTACATAAGCAAGGATTGTTTATGCCAGGCTCTCACATCCCCATTGTGCATGAAGCTCAATTAAAACAGGTGCGCCCTGATTTTGTATTGATTCTACCTTGGAACTTGAGAGAGGAAATAGCGATGCAATTGGGTTATATTTCTGACTGGGGAGGGAGGTTTGTTGTGAGCATACCCAATATGGAGATCTTTTAATATGAAAATTGCAGTCACTGGGGCAACAGGCTTTGTAGGACAATATGTCGTTCAAGAGTTAATTAGACAAAATATAAATGTCATCGCGATATCCAGGCATAAATCCAGTCTTTGGCAGGATAATAAATTAGTAAAAACAATTTGCCTTGATATTGATAATTATGATCCTAATGTTTTTGAGCAGATTGAATGTCCTAAAACTCTTATTCATTTAGCTTGGCCAGGATTGCAAGATTATAATTCAACTATACACACAGAAACGGTGCCCAAACATTTAAGGTTTTTGACCAGTTGTATTGAATCAGGGCTAAAACAATTGATTGTAATTGGAACCTGTCTTGAGTATGGTGTTCAGGATGGTGAATTAAATGAGAGTTCACCCATTAAGCCTTCTACGGCTTACGGCATTGCAAAAAATAAACTACGGATAGGGCTTGAAACACTACAACAACAAAATTACTTTGAATTAAGTTGGTTAAGGTTGTTTTATTTGTATGGTATAGGGCAAAGTGAAAAATCATTATACTCACAGTTATCCAAGGTTGTCGAAAGTGGCGGCGCAGAGTTTAAAATGTCACAAGGAGATCAAACTAGAGATTTCATTGCAGTGGAGAATGTAGCCTGTTTAATTATCACCATTGCCAAAAAAAATAAGGGCGAAGGAATTATCAATATTTGTAGTGGCCTCCCAGTCAGCGTTGAAACAATGGTTAGAAAATGGTTGTTTCTAAAAAATGCCAACATAAAATTGAATTTGGGATTTTTTCCCTATCCGGAGTACGAAGCTCGACATTTTTGGGGAGCGCGTAATAAGTTAAATTCTATCTTGGAACAGAAATGAGAGAGTGTGGATTGTTGAATTTATCTAAAATGCCAGTTTTTCAAAATAAGATGTACCCTGATCGACTGTCTGCTTTGAACTGTGCAGTTGGTGAGATAACATTAGTACAGGATCATTTGACTGGCCTTATACATAATGCGGCATTTGATCCCACTTTACTCGTTTATGATGAGTATTACCAAAATGAGCAAGCCAATTCATGCTTTTTTCAGGCGCATATAAATGATGTTATTAATAAAATAGAAAAATATTTTACTGACTCTAAAGTAATAGAAATAGGTTGTGGAAAAGGTCATTTTTTAGAGCTTTTGAAGGCTAAAGGATTTGATGTGCTTGGAATTGATCCTGCCTATGAAGGTTCGGCAGACTATATTGTTAAATCAGAATTTAGTAGCAATATGGGTGTTTCTGGGGGCTGTTTTGTTCTAAGGCATGTTCTTGAACATATATCATCACCCTTTGATTTTTTATATAGCATCAAACAAGCAAGTGGTGGAATCGGAAGAATATACATCGAAGTACCTTGTTTTGACTGGATACTAGAGCATAGGGCTTGGTTTGATATTTTTTATGAACATGTCAATTATTTTCGATTAAGCGACCTCACTCAGTATTTTGGGCACGTTATAGATTCAGGTAAAATGTTTGGTGGTCAATATATTTATATTATTGGTGATTTAGCAACATTGAATCTGAATAATCAGCAAATGAAGATAAACAGAGTGACTATTCCGAATGTTTTTTTTAGTGGGCTAGATATTCTCAAGACTCAAACAAACTTAACTGGGAAGCGGGTTATCTGGGGAGCTGGAGCGAAAGGTGCTACATTTGGACATTATGCAAGGCTGAGTGGTTACCTCTTAGATTTTGTTGTAGATATTAATCCTGCCAAACAAGACAAGTTTATGGCGGGCTCTGGGCTCGAAGTGCTTTCTCCAGATGCGGCGCTTGAGATACTTAACGATGGTGACCAGGTTTTTGTTATGAATTCAAATTATCTTGACGAAATTACTCTACTTGGCGGAGAAAAATTAACCTACATTTGCATTGATAAGTGAAATTCACCATGAAATTTATTGAAGAAATGGCATCCAGACTGGATGCACAAAGACAAAATACCGATTTACTCAGGAAGTCAGCAGCTTTTCTTGAAGCGACAATTGCATCAAAATACTCTTACAACTTTTCATGTTTGGGTCGACCTATTATTCAATATCCTCAGGATATTGTAAATCTTCAGGAGTTGATTTGGGCCGTAAAACCAGATCTGATCATTGAAACAGGAATTGCTCATGGAGGATCATTGATTCTTAGTGCATCAATGTTGGCTATGCTGGATTACTGTGAGGCTGTAGAGAGCCAAACAATACTTGATCCCACAAAAACAAAGCGGCGAGTGTTGGGTATTGATATAGATATCCGTGCCCATAACCGTGCTGCAATAGAAGAGCATCCAATGTCTCATCGAATTGATATGATTGAAGGTTCATCAATTGCAGATGATGTTGTAAAGCAAGTACATGAGATTGCAAATGAATACGAAAAAGTATTGGTAATTTTAGATTCCAATCATACTCATGATCATGTTCTTGCTGAACTAAAAGCCTATGCCCCGCTGACATCTAAAAACAGTTATTGTGTAGTATTTGATACAGTGATTGAAGATTTACCCGATTCAATGTTTCCTGATCGTCCATGGTCTAAAGGAAATAATCCAAAAACAGCAGTCTGGGAATATATGCAAAGTTTAACTGAAAGTCCAACAAGTGGAGTGGATGGTGCACCATTGCGATTTAAGATTGATAAGCAAATCGATGAAAAGTTGCTTATAACTGCCGCACCTGATGGTTATCTGCGCAGAATTTGACTGCGTTAATTTATATATGCCTTCTTTAAAAAAGAATATCATTGCCAACTATGCGGGTCAGATTTGGACCGCTTTTATGATGATTGCCTTTATACCCTATTATTTAAAAATATTAGGTCCAGAGTCATTTGGACTAGTTGGAATTATGCTTAGTTTGCAAGCTATTTCTCAATTATTTGATTTTGGATTGGGAGGGGCTGCGAATAGAGAGCTTGCAAGAAGATCTGCTCTACCTGGAAATGCAGCCTCAATATCGACATTAATCAGAACATTAGAATGGGTCGTTTGGCCCATGTCAATTTTTGTTGGAATGTTAATTTTTTTTAGCAGCGAAGGATTGACGACACATTGGTTAAACGAACAGACTCTTGGCCATCTTCAAGTGGTCAAGTCTCTTATGCTGATTGGTTTTGTGGTAGCAATGCTTTGGCCAAGTAATTTTTATCTCAATTGTTTATCTGGTCTTGAACAACAGCCTCTCCTAAATTTTGTCACCGCAATTTTTGCTACTTTGCGAAATGCTGGTGTATTACTTGTTTTGTATTATATATCACCAACGATCACGGCATTTTTGTGGTGGAATGCTGGAGTAGCGGCTATTCAATCGCTATTGCTAGCAATGATTGTCTGGAAAAAACTGCCAGAAACTGTCGAAATAACTAAATTTTCAACCAAAGAATTAAAACATGTATTAAAGTTTTCAAGCGGGGTCTTTTTAATTTCGCTACTTGCTTTGGTTTTAACACAAATCGACCGTTTTTTACTAGCTAAACTACAGCCATTAACAGAGTTAGGCTATTATACCGTTGCTGTCAGTGTGTCTGCAGGGGTTGGGCGAATGATTCAACCAATGTTTAATGCAATCTACCCAAGGTTTAGTCGTTTGGTTGCTAGAGGGGATAGCAATTCTTTAGAATGTTTGTACCATTCCAGCAGTCAGTTTTCTTCTGTAGTTTTGTCTTCCTTCTCGGCTATTTTGATCGTTTTTTCTGAACAAATTTTATTCCTTTGGACGGGAGATCAAGTTGTTGTCTCTAAGCTAAAGTTTGTACTGCCAATGCTATTACTCAGTACGACACTGAATGGTTTTGTGAATATACCTTATGCATTACAGTTGGCCAATGGTTGGACTGGTTTGGGGATAGGATATAATTCAATTGGATTGTTATTAGGCGTTCCGTTTTGTTTTTTTGCTGTTCAGCATTTTGGAATGATTGGTGCCGCAAGCCTTGGACTTT
>PCTP01000118.1 GCA_002770795.1 Gammaproteobacteria bacterium CG22_combo_CG10-13_8_21_14_all_40_8
CGATGAATTTCGTTAAATAGAGCGACTATTCGCCTCAATCCATCGAAAAATCTGACTCAATCAGGCTTGCCCTCGCTACGATCGCTATTCTCGGACAGGCTCCTAGATCCCGAAATGTGAGATATCAGAACTTAGGATAAAGGTAAATAAGCCTAATGATCTCGTTTGTCCCCTCTTGATCTGCGATGAGAGGATGAACCATAGGAAGACGAAACGTGGGGGGATGAACGACTTTTATGCGTTCTGTTATCACTTCGCTCCCGATCATATGATGATGATGGCTCAACGCTAATGGGTGGAGCTTTATTCTCTCGAGTTTCTTGATGCCTTGTAATAGGCTCAATCTTAATATTAGAAGGTTGAGGTTCATGCAAACGTCTTTCCGGGCGAACAACATCAGGTCTCGTGTTATTTCTTATAGGTGGCGTCGTTTGATGCCCATTTTCACGATGACTTCCTTTTGGCTCCTCTCGAGTTGTGTGGGTTTGAGAGCCTCTAATCGGGTGACGATTCGCATTATTTGAATACTCCGTGTTACGGCTCCTATTTTGAAGTCGTTGACTCAGCAAACTATCCCGAGTTTCTGGGTGACGGGGTTCTGCATCAACATTCCCACTATGACGACTATTCGTTCTATTTTGCTCCATTCTATGCTGATTATTCACCAACAAATGTTCTTGCTGACGAATAACCCGTTGCTGTTCTACGCTGGGTCGACGACTATTAAATCTTTCTCGCATATGATCTGTGCGATAAGCCACGCCATGACGATGGGTGGGATTATGTTCCCATCTTCTAGCTGAGTGGTGATGAATCACATGTGTTCCACCGTAGTAACCATGATTATAAGGGTGACCATAGTGATAATCACTCACCACAATATGATGTTCATGCCATGAAAAAGCGCTAAAGAAAAAGTTAAATGAAATATGGACACCAGGTTCCCAATAATATAGACCTGAATAACTGGGGTAATAACTATGCCAGTACCTGGGAGGATAATCCATCCAATACCAAGGGCCATACACGACACGGGTATCATAAACTGGCACATAAATCACTTCTGGTTCTACCGATTGAATCACGATCTTGCGCTCAACCTTATCGACCACCATATGTTCCATCTTAGATAAACTACCAGCCTTATCGGCTTTCTGTCTTAGATTTTGAATACTGTCTAAAACCCTTTCCTCGTCTTGTAAAAAGGCATCACCCAGCTTTTGTGTCCAATCCAACTCATCACTCATTCTGGCTAAAAGCGAGGGGAAAGCCACCAAAGCCTTCACATTGGGGTCCCAAGGTTTATCATCGACCCTATTAACGGCCTCGCCACTTTTTACATCTGGATGTTCCTTAACCCAGCGATCTGCTTGAATAATTTCTATGGGATAAGTGGCAGCAATTAAAATATGGGTCAACACACTATCAGGATATAAAGCCACAGGCGCTAACATTTGCTCTAATTCAGCTTCGGTAAAAATAGGCTCGTCTTCAGCCTGAGTAAAACTTGAATGCCAACCGAAAGAGAGGGTAAATAAAATAAAAATCAGTTTTTTCATGATAAACCTTCTTGTATGGGACTGTACGACCATTTAAACATAAGTTAACTGAATACAAGCTGAATATAGCTGTTTATCTGTTAAATAACCTGAACTCGGGTTAAATCAGTGTTTTTCTTTGAGCAAAGATAGATCTGATATACACAATTCGCTAAACTCACAACAAATAATAATAATTTAGATCGCCATATGACAACACTTAGCCTAACGCCAATCCAATCTCATCCCCAAGAAACCCTTCTTTGGGGACATCCCAGAGGACTCTATGTTTGCTTCTTTACCGAAATGTGGGAGCGATTTTCTTTCTATGGTATGAAAGCCTTACTCTTTTTATACCTAACAAAATACCATCTATTTTCTGATGATCATGGTTACAATGTACTGGGTGCATACGGCGGATTAGTTTACGCATTACCTGTCATTGGTGGCTTATTAGCCGATCGTTATTTAGGCATGAGAAAAGCAGTCATCTTTGGTGGAAGCTTGTTGGTACTCGGGCATATGGGTATGGCCTTAGAGGGTTTTAAAGCCACCACTGTGGCTGGTGAAGTTGTGCGAGATAACCATGCACTACAGATTTTTTACTTCTCCCTGTCTCTGATTATTATGGGTGTAGGCTTTTTAAAACCCAATATCTCTACCATTGTTGGCCAACTCTATCCACAAAATGATCCAAGAAGAGATTCAGGTTTTACCCTTTTTTATGCGGGTATTAATCTGGGTGCCACCATTGCACCATTAATTTGTGCTTATTTGGGTGAAACTTATGGCTGGAAATATGGCTTTGGTTTAGCTGGATTTGGTATGTTGGCGGGTTTGATTGTATTTATTCGTGGTCAAAAATATTTGCGTGGTTTAGCTGAACCAAATGACCCAGTCAAATTGGCGCAAAAAAGAATGGGCCTTAAAATGGAACATTGGATTTATTTGGGTGCTATAGCTGGATTATTTTTAGTTTGGGGATTAATACAAACCCACTCTGTTGTCATTAGCATAACCAGCTGGTTACCCGCACTAAGTCCCGTCACTTGGTTTATGCACAGCATTACCCTGGTGCTACTCAGTAGCATCATCTGGTTTGTGGCAACAAAATGCACCACTATTCAACGTCAACAAATGCTGGTGGTATTTTTCGTCATTCTTGCAGGATTAATGTTTTTTGCACTCTATGAACAAACCTACGGTTCTTGGGTCGCTTTTTCCGATCGCGTGATGAACAGACATTTCTTTGGTGTGGATTGGACTGCAGGACAACTCACCTTTTTAGGGGCGTTTTTTATTATTGCCTTAACCCCTCTCTTTACCTGGCTTTGGCCAATGCTCGCTAAAAAAGGGTTAAATCCCAGCACACCATTAAAAATGAGCCTAGGTTTATTATTTGCGGGCCTTTCCTTTTTAGTACTGGTTATGTCCATTAACCATCCGCAGAGTAATGGCTTAACCAGTGTATGGTATTTTATCTTGGCTTATTTGGTTTTAGAGATTGGGGAAATGATACTCTCACCGATTAGTCTCTCAGCCGTCACCCAACTTTCGGTGAAATCTGTGGTGAGCGTCATGATGGGAGCATGGTTTTTAGGGACTTCTTATTCCGAACTCTTAGCAGCTCAGCTGAGCAAACTCTCATCTATTCAAATTGAAGAAGGCGTTGCGTTAAATATCACTGAGGCCATGGGGAAATACCAAGATCTATTTATCTTCTCCGCCAAAATTGGCCTAGCCAGTGCCTTGCTTTACTTTATTATCACGCCACTCATGAAAAAGGGCATGCATTTAGATAGCTTGAAATAAGCTATCTAAACTTAAGTTCTGTTTTGATAAACTTAATGCCATTATACCGCCAAAATTTTTCATGTTTTCTCCAAACAATGAAGGGTAAAGTCTCTTATCATACTTCTTTATCGTACTTTTTTATCGTACTTTGGCGGTACGCATAATACGTCGAACCAAAGCAGGAAAGATACGATTCAGTAAAACAGCAAATCGCTCTTTGCCGCCCATCAGCGCCATGGCCTTATCTTTTTCAATGGCATTCACCATCAATCTGGCACAGATTGCAGGCTCCATGCCATTGGCTTGCACCTTATCAACACTTCCCAAAGTCGAGCCATCACCAATCAATGCATTTACAGAAATACCCGTTTTAATAAATCCTGGGCAAAGCATAGTCACCACTAAATTCTGTTGGTAAGATTCAGCCCTTAGGCTATCCATAAAACCGATTATGGCATGTTTGGCACCTGCATAACCTGATCGATAAGGCGTAGCAATAATACCAGCAATACTACTTACGGTTACAACCTGACCATGACCACTTTGCAACCAATGTGGGAGCAAGGCTTTGGTCATAGCCACTGGTGCAAAATAATCCACAGCCATTAATTTTTCATCCACTGAAATATCCGTGTCCTTAGCATAGGATCGTTGGCTAATGCCTGCATTATTAATTAGGATATCAATCTTTTGATGGTTCTTTAAAATTTGCAGAGTTTTGGCTGCTGCTTGATGATAATCGAGCAGATCCACACGATAGCAATGATGTAACTCGGGATGACTACATTGGCTTTTGACCTTTTCTAATCGCTCCATATCACGAGCCAAAAGGAAAAGTCTGGCTCCTCGAGCAGAAAGTTCATAGGCTAAGGCTTCTCCAATACCCGAGGATGCCCCAGTTAACAAAATAGTTTTATTTTTGACTAACATGAAACATTCCTCAATAAAGATGGTACGGGAAAAATAGCACAGCTATCTACTCTTAAGAGATCTCAAGATGCTCGATTTGCGCACAGGTATAGCGCTCACTCTCTAAAATTATTAAACTGCAGGGGTAATCCTAATTTCTCGCTTTTTAAGAAGGCAATGACTTCCTGTAAGTCATCTCTTTTCTTACCCGTGACTCGAAGTTTTTCACCCTGAATAGCAGTTTGAACTTTAAACTTGCCGTTCTTAATCATTTTTACCATTTTACGTGCAGTATCTGTATCTATTCCCTGTTTAACTTTTACTACCATATAAACCAATTTGCCGGATGCTGTAGGATCACCAGTTTCCAAGCAACCCACATCGATTCCACGATTCACCAGCTTTTGCTGAAAAACCTCTAACATTTGTTTGGCTTGAAACTCTGATGTGGCAGTTAGTTTTACATTTTCCTCATCCTGAGTCACTGAAAAATCAACGCCCCTAAAATCAAAACGGTTGGTTAATTCTCGGGTTGTTTGATCAACTGCATTGGTTAATTCAAATTTTTCTACTTCTGAAACTATATCAAAAGATGGCATATAAGCTCCTCGTGACTGTCATAAAAAATTAAAAGTTCTACAAAAAATAAACCAACTTTGTGTCCAAATCAACTATAGTCTTATTGCGATTGGTAGATTTCAACATCCATCAAAATCAGGCAATTTTGTGGCTTTGTCGTGACTTAGCTTGCACATTCTTCATTATTATACAGGATTCAGCTTATTATTTATCTCTAGAATATAACGTGCTACCTTAAACGGATGAACCATCAGATGAAAAAGCCAACCCTTTTCTTGTCACAACTCCTAGGACTTTGCTTACTAAGCTTGGTTTCCTGTTCCGTCCAGTGTAGTAGCTGGCTCTGGCCTTTCTCTCAAGAGAAAAAAACAGAGATCCAGATCGATTCTGAAGCTATTCAAGTAGAAAAAGTGACACAAACTTTATACCGAGGAAGACCATCCATCTGTATTCAATTTAATTTTCCTCTAGATCCACTCAAAAACTACGATCAATGGATTCAATTACATGATAATCATCAATCCAAAGTCTATGGCAGCTGGATTGTCTCTGAAGATCTCATGCAATTATACTTCACTCATATTGAACCTCGAATTGAATATAGTCTAGAGATTAGCCAATCATTCCGAGGAAAAAATGGTCAACCGTTACAACAACCCTTTTATCAGAAGATAATCACTCAAAATTCAAATCCCAATGTGGGGTTCTCTGAACGCGGCATGATAATACCCACCGGTGATAATCCAGGTTTGCCGGTGAGACATATCAATGTATCAGAAGTAACCGTCAATTTTTATAAAATTTCACCCAGCCAATATTTTCAACTACTTAACCAGAAAACCGCAACAGATAGTTCATACTGGAATATTAATAATTTGTCCCAACAACTTTCGCCAACCTACACAGGCCGTTATCAACTTAATTCCCCATTAAATCAGGTGACGGAATCAAAAATCCCTATTACCCATAAAATCAGTGAGCAGCCTGGTCTTTATTTAGTGAGCATGACACCCACTGGTTCCCAACAATATCAGCAAGCAACCACTTATTTTTCAATTTCTGATATTGGCGTACACATTCGACAATATGGTAAAAAATCGGCCATATTCACCGCCCATATTGCCAATGGAAAACCTTTTACAAAGGTGCATCTTGATTTTTTAAATCGCCAAGGACAGTTCTTAAATGAAGCAGAAACCGATGGATCTGGATTTATTTCTGTGATGACACCCAAGGATAGTGCCATGCTGATGGCGAGATCTGACAAACACTTAGCTCTGATTAACTTACAAGGAGCAGCCATTGATATTTCAGAATTTGATATTCCCAAAACGGCTTATTCTCATCGCCAATTATTTGTTTATGGCCCAAGAGACTTATACCGTCCAGGAGAAGAAATTCACTTTAGTATTCTGGCACGAGATTTTGATGGAGAGCCTCTACCCTCCTCTTTTTTATCCATTAAATTACTCAGCCCAGATGGCTCTGTGATCCAACAAAAAGAATTATCCAGCCAAGACCTAGGCTATTACCAATATCAGTTTGAGCTACCAGCAGATGCTGTTACGGGTCAATGGCAATTACAAACAAAACTCTATTCAGATCCATCTCCGCAAACCACTCGATTTTCAGTGGAAGACTTTTTACCAGAACGCATTAAAATTCACTTTGCTCAAGCGGATCAGAGTATTTTTGCTGATAATGAAGACCCAGTGATGCAACTATCCGCGCAATATCTATATGGTTCTCCTGCTCAGGGAAACAGTATGCAATCCAGAGTTAGAGCAAGGCTATCCAACCATCCTTTTACCCAATTTCAAGATTATCAGATTGGCTCCGAATCCAGTGATAAACCCTATGATCAAGTCTGGCAATTAGACGATCAAACTCTCGATGCAAATGGAGAGTCATCTATTCATATCCCTGAGTCTTATCGTTCTGACTGGAAGAATATCCAAGGTCCCATACGTCTCGATTATCGCATCAGCGTTTTAGAGTCCGGAGGTCGTGCTGTTCAACGAAATCAGACCTTTCATCTTTGGAAAGGGAAAAATTGGCCGGCAATAAAAGCAGATTTTAATACCAGTGACAATGAAATGGATCACAAAAATGCTCAGTTTCATATTGCCAGTATCAATGCCAAAGGAATTTGGCAAGCACAACAACATCTTAAGCTAAACTTAGTTAATCTCAATCAGCAAGGTTATTGGGACTATCAAGAAAATTATGGTTGGAGATACCGTTACAACGATCAACCGTTTGAAGTTTGGCGTTCGCAACTCACCACCCAACAGCAGCCTCAAACGGTTTCCATGCCAGTGGAAAATGGCAACTATGTTCTAAAAGCGGAAGATGATGAAGGAAATATCACCAGCTTAGCATTTAAAATTGGACAAGATTGGTGGGGCTACCAGCCAATGGATCAAAACCCTAAACCCGATAAAATTAATATTGTGCTAGATAAGCCAAATTATGCCAGCCCAGATATAGCCCATGTGCAACTGCAATCTCCCAGACCAGGATTTGGATTTGTTTTGGTAGAATCCTCTCAAGGCATATTGTGGAGTCAAAATGTAGAATATACCGAGCAACCACTTCTGATTGACATTCCCATTAACAGCACTTGGAAACGTCACGACATTCGCATTGTTGCATTATCCAATCAACCACAAAATCAAGCCAAAAAAGGCATTGCATTACGCTCATTAGGTATACAAGCACTTCCTTTAAATAGAGCACAAAGACAGTTGCATTTTAGTATCCATGCGCCTGAAAAAATCCAACCGCAAACCCTGTTCAATATCCAATTACAACTGGATGCCGATAGCCTTAAAAATTTAAATCACCAACCCGCTAAGGTGACCATTGCCGCAGTGGATCAAGGCGTATTGTCTGTATCAGGATTTAAAACACCCGACCCCTTTAAATATTTTTTTCAACAAAAGAATACCCAAATGGATGCTCGGGATAATTTTGATGAGATTTTGTTTCTCAAAAACATCAAAGATGCCATTCTCAAATATGGT
>PCTP01000190.1 GCA_002770795.1 Gammaproteobacteria bacterium CG22_combo_CG10-13_8_21_14_all_40_8
CTTTTTTTCTTGTTTTATTGCGGTTTCTTTTTCTACGATGCTGGCCAAGGTCAACAATTGGCTAGGTGTTTCAATAAAATCATTGGGTTGGCGTTTTGACCAAACTTCCTCTAGTTTTTTTTGCATCAGGGTCTTTCCTCTTTTCAACAACTCAGATGCTTTAGAATGATAGGTGAATAAATAGGTATCAGGGAAAAACCAACCTTCTTCATTCTGAAGAGTAGAACTTTCATCCTGCTTTAAATGAACTGGAATATCTTGCACTAAATAAGGATTACTATGAATAAGTTCAATGGCTTGACGATAACTCCATCCAGGTATGATGGTCAATTGGAAATAATGTACTTTCCCTTGCAATAGTTGATCTAAAATTTGTTTCTGCAAATAGGGACCTTCAAAGCGATAATAACCCTGTTTAAATTGCTGATTATCCACACCAAATCTTAACCATAGCTTAATGTACAATGGTTTATTGTTCAAAAGACCCACCGCAATCAGCTTGTTAATCACTTCTTGACCAGACTCTCCTGCCTTGATCTCAATATCATGTTGAATAAAATCTTTTTCCTGAGCCCAATATTGATTCCAGTCATGAATGAGCAATCCAAGGGCTATGGTGCATAAAAGTAACAAAAACAAGAGGGATCGTTTGAATAGCCTTGGCCTCATTTGTCTGTAAAATCCTCAGGTTCCTTCGAAGCCAACTCCTGCCACAATATTTTTAACATTGCAGTTAAATGATGCTCAGTAAACTGGCGTGACTGAAATTCAGTGGTGTTACACTCACAACGCTCTGCAGAACTCAGGTTTTCAAGAGAAATCACCGCCTTAATCCCCCTCACTGAATTACACATCCATAATGCTTCACAATTCACTATCTCTTTTAAATCAAATTGTGACTCGACAATAACATGACCTTTTTGACGCAGCGCTTTGAGCAAAGAGACTTTAGCGATGCCATTAACACCGGCATAATCCAGCTTGGGACTAAAAAATTGTTTATTTGCATACCAGATAAGATTGGAAAAAGTTCCCTCGATCACAAAACCTTTGGTGTCCATTAGAATGCCTTCATCAAAACAAGGGTCTAATTCTTGAGTCGCGAGAATTTGTTCTAGCCGATTAAGGTGTTTTATCCCCGCAAGTTGTGGGTTTCGTGATAGCCGAGAATGGCAAACTTTTACCCTTAGATGCTCTGGCCAAGCACTATAAGGAAACAGGGAACAATAAATTTGGGGCATTGAATCAATTTCACCCCGGTATCCCCTTCCTTCAGAACGGGTTAAGCTGGTACGAACCACAAAATCCTGCTGAGAAACATTTTTAAATAGGTTCTGAGGTAATTCACAAAAAGTCGTCAATGAAATAGGCTGTATTCTTAATCGATGAGCATCGTGAACCAGTCTTTGCCAATGTTCCTTTTGAAAAAAATACTGTCCGTTTTTATAAAGCATGGTTGTGAAAACACCATCACCATACAAAAACCCCCTATCTCGCGCAATCTCAGCGTCGATCAGTTGACCATTTCGGCTGTGACAATCTCGTAAGGGGTTGTCAATTTGAGAGGATGATTTTACCAAGTTTATTTTATCAAGAGTATTGTTACTCACAATTAGATTCGTTTTAACAGCAGCGATCCATTGGTTCCGCCAAATCCAAAAGAATTACAAAGAGAGTAATTCATCGATACATCCCTAGCTTGCAGCGGTACATAATCCAGATCACAACCTTCACTAGGACTCTCTAAATTAATTGTGGCGGGCACAATCTGCTCTTTGAGGGCCAAAGCACAGAACAACGTTTCAATAGCACCAGAGGCTCCCAGCATGTGTCCTGTCATTGATTTAGTTGAACTCATCATAATCTTAGGCGCTTGATTGCCAAACACCGATTTGACGGCTAAGGTTTCAGCCAAATCACCTACAGGCGTCGATGTTCCATGAGCATTAATATAAGAAATATCTTCGATAGATACTTTTGCATCATGAATTGCATTAGTCATGGCGGCAGCGCCTCCAGCACCATTTTCAGGCGGAGCCGTAATATGATAAGCGTCGCTGCTCATACCAAAACCCACTATTTCTGCAATGATCTCAGCGCCACGGGCTTTAGCTTGTTCATATTCTTCAAGCACCAAACTGGCACTACCATCACTCAGCACAAAACCATCTCGATCTTTATCCCAGGGCCGGCTGGCTTGTTGCGGGGCGTCATTACGTGTTGACAGGGCTTTAGCAGATGAAAATCCCGCCATGGCTAGAGGGGTAGAAGCTTTTTCGGCTCCACCAGCAATCATCACATCAGCATCCCCATAGGCAATCATGCGAGCCGAAACACCAATGCAGTGTAGGCCTGTTGTACAAGCAGTGACAATTGCCAAGTTAGGCCCCTTAAATCCATATTGAATAGATAATTGTCCTGAGATTAAATTAATGATTGAACCTGGTACAAAAAATGGCGTAATACGTTTGGGTCCTTTTTCCATCAATATTTGATGGTTTTTCTCAATAACCGACATGCCACCTATACCAGATCCCATTAAAACACCAATTCGTGCCGGATCAATAGCACTTTCTAATAAGCCTGCCTGCAATATGGCTTCTTTTGCAGATGCTACGCCATATTGAATAAATTCATCAAATTTTCTGGCTTCTTTGGCTGACATGGCTTGAACTGAATCAAAATTTTTAATAGCACCACAGAATTTGGTTGAAAATTGAGTGGTATCGAAATGTTCGATAAGACTAATTCCACTTTTACCTTCTTTTATTGCGTTCCAAGTATCCTTGGCATTCAAACCCAAAGGGCTGATAGCTCCAACACCAGTAATAACCACTCTTCTTTTACTCAAAACGTACACCCCATTTTGATTACTTGATAATAATTCATTTTAAACACATGAGAAGTTCACATCTTATTATAAGATGGAAATAATTTGAAATTAAATTCATTAGACACAGAGAAACTATTAGCAAGAACCTGTTTAGTTAAGTTTTTGCTAGCTGACTAAAAAAACGAAGCTAAGATCAAAAAAAAGCAGTGCGATGCACTGCTTTTTAGGTTGAGGGACAGCTTATGAGTTAAGCGCCTTCAACATTGGTTTTGATATAATCAATGGCTGCTTGTACAGTATTGATTTTTTCAGCTTCTTCATCTGGAATTTCAGTATCAAATTCTTCTTCAAGAGCCATCACTAATTCTACGGTGTCTAATGAATCAGCACCTAAGTCATCAACAAAGGAGGACTCATGAGTGACTTCCTCTTCTTTAACGCCTAATTGTTCAATGACGATTTTTTTTACACGATCTTCGATTGTACTCATAACTTTAAAAGTTCTCCAGAAAAATGCCCCAATCGGCAATTGTTGTTAGTTTATTGCATAAACCACATTTTTCAAGTGGTAAGTTGAATTTATTTACGAGGTTTGACCAGAATATGCCACATTATACACCAACTATTCTATTTGTCCCACTTTCTGTTTAACCTTTTGATAGGCCAATTTAGGCCATATACATACCACCATTAACATGTAATGTCTCACCAGTAATGTAACTGGCATGTTCACCACACAAGAAAGCAACAGCCTTAGCAATATCTTCAGGTTGACCTAATCGAGCCGCAGGAATTTGTGCCTGAAGTACTTCTCTTTGACTTTCAGCCAGTTCTTTCGTCATATCCGTATCAATAAAACCCGGGGAAACCACATTCACTGTGATGCCACGACTTGCAATTTCACGTGCTAAAGACTTTGTAAAACCAATGACACCAGCTTTAGCGGCTGCATAATTAGCTTGGCCTGGATTACCAATAGAGCCCACTACAGAACCGATCGAAACGATTCGTCCCCAACGCTTCTTCATCATAGGACGTAACATTTTTTGCGATAGCCGGAATACTGAAGTCATGTCGGTATTAATAATATTATCCCACTCTTCCTGTTTCATACGCATCAGGATATTGTCACCAGTAATGGCAGCGTTATTAACTAACACATCCACAGATTCTCCATAAACCGCTTTGATTTTCTCCATTAATTGGTCAATTGACTCTGCACTAGATACATCTAGCTGCATGCCAGTACCTGACAAATTAGCGTCACTAAAATACTGACTGATACGCTCAGCGCCATTTTCGCTGGTCGCTGTACCAATTACCGTCAATCCTTGGGATGCTAATTCTAAAGCGATAGCTCGACCAATTCCTCGACTAGCACCAGTCACCAAAGCCAATCTTGACTCATTACTCATAATCTTCTTCCTATATTTTATAATTGAATAGCAGACAACCCTGACAAATCACCCAAATGCTGACCATTGATACCTTTAACAATACGTTTTGATAGTCCAGTTAAAACTTTTCCGGGTCCACATTCATAACAAGTTTCAACACCTTGTTGGTGAGCAAACGCTATGGTTTCTGTCCAACGTACTGGGGAGAACAATTGCATTCTTAAAGCCTCTTTGATCTCAGAGGGATCAGATGGGCAAGTCACATTCACATTATTGATCACCGGCACCTTGGGTGCTCTAAATTGTAACTTGGCTAAATCAAGTGCCAACTTCTCAGCCGCCTGAATCATCAAACTGCAGTGAGAAGGAACACTGACTGGTAATGGAAGCGCTCTTTTAGCGCCCTTTTCCTTACAAAGTACCATCGCTCTTTCTACAGCCTCTTTATTACCTGCAATCACCACTTGCCCTGGACTATTAAAGTTAACCGCTTGAACCACTTGTTCTAATGCAGTTGATTGACAGGCTTCTATAATAGATTGATCATCCAAACCTATGATTGCGGCCATTGCGCCTATACCTTCTGGGACGGCTTGCTGCATATATTGTCCACGCTTTTGTACCAACTGAAGTGCATCGGCAAAATCTACAACATCCGCTGCAACTAGAGCCGTATATTCGCCTAAGCTATGGCCAGCCATAAACTTAGGCGCATCTAATCTCGGCGACACCAATCGATATAAGGCCATACTAGTGGCTAGTATGGCTGGTTGGGTGTATTCAGTTTGATTCAGCCTGTCTACTGGGCCTTGTTGTATCAGTTTCCAAACATCGTAGCCTAGAGCATCACTGGCCTCTTGAAAAGTGACTAATATTTCAGGATAGTTTTTTGCTATATCAGCCAACATCCCAAGAGATTGTGATCCCTGACCTGGGAAAGTGAAAATTGATGTCTTCATATAAAAAATCCAACGATTAACTGTAGCTAAAAGAAGATGGGCGCATTATACCCAAATACGAAAGAATTGCGAGACGATATGAACTGGTCAGATTGGTTGAAATTCAACCAATCCAAAACCAAGGTGCAACCCTTGTTTATAAAAACCCTAACGACAATTCAGGTATGTATGTAATCAGCGCCAAAACAATGAGCAATATCAGCATAAAAGGCAAGGTATCTTTGTATATTTTGGTGATAGGTTGTCCAAATCGATAACTGGCTATAAATAAATTCATACCAATGGGTGGGGTTAAATAACCAATTTGCATGTTGGCCAAAAAAATAATACCTAAATGAATGGGATGTATGCCAAAACCAACAGCTAAAGGTAATATGATGGGAACCACAATCACAAGGGCGGCAAAAATATCCAAAATAGCCCCTAACAGTAGCAATAACATATTTAAAAGAAACAAGAATGTATATTTGCTATGTATGTTAGTTTGGATAATTTCAAATAATTTGCTGGGGATTTCTGCATCCACCAGTAAATTGGTTAAAGCCAAAGAAACACCTAATATCAATAAAATACTCCCTGTCATGGTCATTGAATCGGTGATAACTTTAACCACTTGATGATATTTAATTTCTTTATGAATAAAAACTTCCATGATAAGAACATAGAGTGCAGTAATAGCAGCAATTTCTGTCAAGGTGACTACGCCACCATAAATCCCCAAGAGAATGAAAACAGGAAGAGGTATTTCCCATTTAGCATCCCAAAGCGCTTGTTTAGCTTTTACCCAACCAAATGAAGCTTTGTCTTGAACAATGTCTTTATTTTTCCAATAACTAAATACCGATAATGCAATAACCATTAACAGACCCGGTAGTATTCCCGCGATAAATAATTGCTCCATGGTAAAACGTTCACCCACCTCTACCTGTTGAGTGATGATGCCATAAAGAATTAGAGGCAAAGAAGGTGCAAAAAGCAGTCCCAATGAGCCAGAAGTCGTTACCAAACCTAGGCTAAATTTTTCATCATAGCCACCTTTGAGTAACGCAGGATATAACAAAGCCCCTAAAGCAACGATAGTGACGCCACTGGCTCCAGTAAATGCAGTGAATATGGCACTGGAAAAAAGAGCAACAACCGCTAATCCTCCTGGCATCCAGTGTAACCATTGATCGGTAATATTTAACAATCTTTGTGATGACTTACCTTCACTTAACAAATAGCCCGCAAAAGTAAACAAGGGTAAAGCCACTAATAGTGGGGTGTCTGTTAAGCGGTACATTTCAATGGCAATAACGGATAAATCTATACCAGAAAAATAAAATCCCATCATAGATGAGGCTAGAATAACCGCAAATAAAGGAGCACCTGATAAGGCCAATAACATAATGGCCACTATGACAAATAGGGTCATCATGATACTTCGGTTCCAGTGTTTGGATTAAAAAGCTGCTGCAGACTATAAAGAATAAATCGTAAACTCAGCAAAGCAAAAGCAAAAGGAATGATGGCTTCAGTTATCCAAACGGGAATATTGGCAAAAGCCAATCCTCCTTCATGATATTCATCGTTCACAAACATCAAACTATAATAACCAGCTACTGCACAAATTACTGCAGTGACAAGGTTGGCAATGATCATAGCAATTCGATTAAAAGCATCTGAGAAATAATGGGAGGCGAGATCAATACGAATGTGTTTATTTTCTCGGCCAGCATAGATTGCACCTAACAAACCCAACCAAAGTACTAAGATCCGAATAAATTGCTCACCCCATAAGAAACCCGATTCAAACAGGTTTCGCATAACAATTTGACTGAAACTAAACCCAATCAAAACCATCAACAAAAACACCAGCACAAACTGTTCGAGCCGATTTAATAGCAGAGTGACTTTGTTAATAGAGGAAACCAACTTGAATAGATACCTGTTGTTAATGAATGAAGTTATTTAGAACGGTATTGTTTTAGCCATTCATTAGCCCGATCAAAAATTTGTTGCGATAAAGTTTGATTTTTAACCATTAATGGTGCAACAGTTCTAGCTTTTTCGGTCCAAAGAGCCATCTCAGCGGCAGAAGGTTTAACAAATTCTATTCCTAAATTTCTGAGTGCTTGTAAAGCCTCTGCATCATTCTTCTTGTTTTCCTCATCAATCTCTTGAAACACTTTGCCAAAAACATCGCGAACGCTTTTTTGATCTGCTTCTGAAATAGATGTAAAGGCTTTGATATCTATGGCCAATGTTGCATACAAATATAAAACCGGCATTTCGGTAATGTATTTAACCTGAGTTTGCCACTGGAAAGCTAATGCTCCAATCGGTGAAATAGTGACTGTATCAATAATACCTGTCTGAAGAGCGGGCAAAACATCGCCTAGGCTCAATGGGATAGGTGTTATATTGAAGGCATTCACAACTGCTTTTGCCACATCGTCCCCAGAGGGTATCCACACTTTTCTTTGGTCGATATCAGCTAAAGATGTGATGGGTTGCTTTGACATCAGATAAGCAAACCCTCCTCCTGCATAACCAAAAGTAACAAAACCACTTTTTTCCATTCCTTTTTGAATCAGCGGATCCAAATGCTGTTTAACGAAATCAACTTCTTGTTGTGATTGGA
>PCTP01000117.1 GCA_002770795.1 Gammaproteobacteria bacterium CG22_combo_CG10-13_8_21_14_all_40_8
TCATAAAGCACAGCAGCTTTTACAGATGGAGGCTCAAGAGTTTACACAACAGCTCAACAGTCAAATGGATAATAGATTTGGACAGTTAAAATTAAGATCTCCCCTCAGTAGTTTTCCGCTGATAGCAACTCATGCAAGACGCTATACTGGTCATCGATATGCTCTCGTAGGTGATGCCGCCCATACCATCCATCCTTTAGCAGGACAGGGAGTGAACTTAGGATTTTTAGATGCAAAAGCATTAAGTGAAACTTTGGGGAAAATGAAAAAATCAGGGCAAGATCTGGGCGAAGCCAATCAACTGAGAGTCTATGAAAGAGCTCGCTATGGTGATAACTTGAGCGTGCAACTCGCTATGACGGGTTTATATAAAATGTTTTCGCAACAAAAGAATGTTTCATCCTTTGCGATTCAAGAAGGTATGAATCTCATCAATCAATCAGCCTTTATAAAAAGAAAATTGATGAAAAGAGCGATGGGGTTATGAGAATGGCTCACTCTATTTTAAAAAGCTTAGTTATCATTGTTCTCAGTACCTTGTTAACTCAATGCCTTCCGTACGATAGTCGCCACCATCAATATCAAAATTCACAAAAAGCCATATTTGAAAAAGTAGACAATTCAAAGGTACAAAGCTTTGTAATAAATCCCAACAAGTCCCATGTGGTTTTAAAAATTTATAAGCAAGGTAAACTGGCCAATTTTGGACATAATCATGTGATTACAGTTAAAGGACTGCAAGGTATTTTTTATCTAAATAAACAGAATGAAAAATCCATGGCAAAAATGCAATTTTCAGTCGCCGATCTTGTGGTTGATGATGCGAACGAAAGAAAGCTTGCTGGTCAAGATTTTGATAAGTTAGTTTCTGATACGGATAAAGAAGCTACGCGTAATAACCTTTTGGGGGAGAAACAACTCAAGGCCAATAAATTCCCAATTGTTGAACTAGAGGTGAATCATTTAACGGCTGAAATTTCCGATAAAAAGGTACAATTTGAACAGGGAAAAAACTTCGCAATAGAAGCGCAACTCCGTATAAGAATGTTAGGAGAGGATTATCAACAAATGATAAAATCAAAAGTTACCCTAGATGGAAGTCACTTAA
The DNA here is from genome assembly GCA_002770795.1 of Gammaproteobacteria bacterium CG22_combo_CG10-13_8_21_14_all_40_8. Taxonomy (GTDB): domain Bacteria; phylum Pseudomonadota; class Gammaproteobacteria; order Enterobacterales; genus 21-14-all-40-8. The sequence continues at coordinate 1,109 of PCTP01000117.1, forward strand.
AGGTACAGGGAGATTTTGTTTTAAACCAAACCGATGTAGGGATCATTCCTTTCTCTTTATTCTCAGGCGCTATTGCCGTTGTTGATGCTGTGAAAATTGAGTTTGAAATCGAAGCAGAGAAATAACCGATTAAGAAAAACTAAGAATTTGTATTGCCAAAGTACATGTAAATGAAATGTCCACTTCATTTTTTAATGAGGCAGTATCCGCCCACTCACCAGTACCAATGTTAAAATCTAATCGCTGAATCTTTGCCGTTCCTACAGCAGTCGTTTGACTGTTAGCTTTTTTATCAGGTTGATGTATTTCTACGTTGATCATTACTTGGTGTGAAATGCCATTTAATTCTAAATTTCCTGTAATTTGAAATTGATCTTTTAACCATAAAATATTTTGGCTGTGAAATATGGCAGTTGGAAATTTATCTGATAAAAAAAATAAAGGAGATAATAATAATATTTGATTATCTTTACTGTCAGTGGTTAGTGAGGCAATGTCAATTTTAACATTCAAAAAACTATGAACTAAGTCATCTTTTTGTAAAGAAAGCTCACCATGAATAATTGGAAAATTGACAACTATCTGAGTGCCATCAGCACTGGCTATTGCTTTGAGTGAACTAGCTTCAGCGTCGATCAACCAAGTGGGTAGCTCATTCGCTAAACTCGAACCACAGAATATAAAATTTAACCAAAAAACCAACTCAAAAAATTTTAAAAAAATATTCAGAAGTGGTTTTATGGCAAAAACATTAAGCATGACTATGATTTCATAACGCTGAGGTTAAGCTGCAGTAGTATTGGTGGCATCAGATTCTTGTAACAAAATTTCGGGATGACTTTTCATGGCTTTTGCCAAAGTATCTTTATTTTGAGCAATTAATAATCCAATGCTTTCAATTTGTTGTTCATTAAGTCCAGGAATTTCACGCTCAATCCAAAAGCTCACATTTTCAGCAAGCTCTAACATTTTGTCATAGTTATCTGCTTCTCTTTTATCTGTAAATGTTTTATCGGTATCACGATCAGACATATATAAAGTCACCACTGCCATTTTCTTTCTCTCATACAAAGAAGGTCAAAAAAGCTATACTAGCTAAATAAGTAGTAATAAGCAAGCGCTAGGAATTGATATTCAACTTAAACTATTGAAAACATAATAGGATATCGCTAGATATCAGATGCTATTATGGTATAAACTTTCAATTAAATACAGGCTATTAGAATGTTGGCGATGGCTTAGTTAAAAAGTCTGACTTGTGGAAACATTGTATATGACAAAAGAAATCGAAAAAAAATACTTGATAGATATCAACAAGCTACCTTCATTGACGCAAGGGATTGAAATAAAGCAAGGTTATATATCGACTTCACTTCGAGCGACAACAAGAATTCGGGTGGCGGGTGATAAGGCTTATTTAACCCTAAAAGGCAGAACTCAAGGTTTAACCAGAACAGAGTTTGAATATCAAATTCCAATAGAGGATGCCATTCAAATGTTAGCCGAGTTTTGTGAAGGATCTGCCATTGAAAAAACACGCTACTTAGTGAAACAGAGCAAACACACCTGGGAAATCGATGTATTCCATGGTGACAACCATGGCTTGGTAGTGGCGGAGATTGAATTAGGATCCGAGGATGAAAGCTACGATTTACCTGAATGGGTTACGGAGGATGTGAGCCATGAGGTCAAATATTGTAATTCCAACCTATTAACTAACCCTTATAAGAATTGGCTCTAACACAGTTCTTGAATGCTTAAAGGTATAGGCCTTTTTGTTGTCTTTGATCAATAACTCAAGCGATTAAATTTGTTAGACTTAGTAGCCGTCAAAAAAATAGGAGTTCGAGGAGATGAAGCAGACATTAATTGATGATGCCCCCATTGAGCAAAGTAAAAAGCATTGGGAACTCTATTGCGATGGACATGATTTTCGCTCATCCATGCCTGAATATCTGGCAAAAAACTATTGGTGGGCTTACCTGTCTCCGGCTGGGGTTCGATTTTTTGATCACCCTTTTATGGTTAATTGCATCTTATGGGGACAATATCATAAAATAGCAGCGGATACTGTAAAGCTGCTATCTACAGAATCCGACTATAGCCTGGCTGAAATCTCATGCGCTTATGGTGAGATTATTCCAAAAATTGGTGAAGGATCAAATGCCAAAGAAATTCATCTCTTCGATATAGCGCCTATTCAACTAGATCAAGCGCGAAAAAAAATTACTGCTAATAATACTCAAGAAAAATTTCATATGTTTGAAGCCAATGCAGAAAAAATCCCATTAGCGGATAACGCTGTTGATACTTCTCTATTATTTTTTCTATTGCATGAGTTACCAGTGGCTGTCAGAGAAAATGTGCTTCAAGAAACCCTACGTATCACAAAGCCAAATGGCAGAATTATAATTGCAGACTACGCACCAAAAACTAAAAGTCATTGGTTTCATCGCTTAAAATTCTTTAGAAATATTTTTGAAACTTTGGAACCATTTTTAGGATATTTTTGGCGTATGGACTTGAATACCGAATTAGATAAATATGCTGCAATTACACATAAAACCGTAGAGCAAAAAAGTGCTAAATTTTATTGGCATAAATTTTATCGATTATTAGAGTTTAGAGTAGGGAAATAAAGCGGGAGTATAGCTGTTCAGAGAACAATGAGCAGCTAGTTTAAAAATTGTAAATAATGATAAAAATGAACTAAACCATGTTGTTTAAAGTGCATTAAATTTTAAAATATCACCTATTAACCTCTCAAATATTCTTCTCTCTAAGAGAAGGCTTATTATATCATCGTTACAACCTTAGCTTTCTTATTAATCACGACAGAAGAGTGGTGGTGACGGCATTGATTGGATCTTTATGCTGTTCTTCCTGTTTTAAGTATTATTCGTCGATGAAAATAATCTCAATCTGAGATCTGGAAACAGCTCCCAATCCTATTTCTTGGTCTCCACAATGGCATAATAGCACAAGCTCCAGCCATCAACTTATTCATTATCACTGGAAAATTCTTGACGTTTTCAACCAATATGACATAGTCAGGGTCTTTAAGTGCTACCCATAGGAACTTTATCTCTATATTGTGGTCGTAGCACAAGTATATAGAAAGTTCGTATAATTTGTAGAAGCTCCCGCAACTAAGGATCAAACAATGAAAAAAATTATAACCATTAGCGCAGTGGCTATTGCCATATTGTCTGGATGTAATACCGCACCCATATATCGAGCTGTTCATGAGAATGGCGTAAAGCAAGAGCAACTGGTTGTCAGTCCCAATGATCACCGCGCTTACAAAACCTTGAAATTAGACAATGATCTGGAAGTGATACTTGTTTCTGATCCTTCTGTCCAAAAATCTGCGGCAGCACTTAGTGTTGGCGTAGGTCTATTACAAGATCCCCCTGAGCAACAGGGTATGGCGCATTATTTAGAACATATGTTGTTTTTGGGGACAGAACGCTATCCGGAAGCGGAAGGTTATCAAAAGTTCATGAGTCAGCATGGCGGTGCTGATAATGCATACACTTGGCTAGACGTTACCAATTACATGTTTAAAATTAATAATGACTCTTATGCTGATGCTTTAGATCGTTTCTCAGATTTCTTTAAATCTCCCAAACTATATGAAGAATATGCAGATAAAGAAAAAAATGCCGTCAATGCTGAATGGTCTATGCGTAGAGAAATGGATTTTTTTGGAGAGTTTAAATTGGGTCGTTCATTAATGGGTGATCATCCAGCTAATCATTTTTTGATTGGCAATTTAGAAAGCTTAGGAGATAAAGAAAAAAGTAAGTTACATCAAGAAACCGTTAATTTTTACAATACATATTATTCGTCTAATATTATGAAAGTTGCTTTAGTGTCTAACCAACCACTTGCTGAGATGGAAGCCTTAGCCAAAAAATATTTTGGAGACATACCTAATAAACACATCAAAAAGCCTAAAATCACTCAGCTAGTGGATATGGAACAAGCGGCTGGAAAACTTATTCATTACTTGCCCAATACGGATGTAAAACAAATCAACCTAGATTTCACCATCAAGAATAATATGGATGATTTCGCCTATAAACCCAACCGATTTGTTGAGTATTTAATTTCTTCAGAAATGCCAGGAACACCCGCTCAATTATTGCGCAACAAGGGTTGGATTTCATCTCTAAGTTCTTCGGCATCTGCAAACCAATATGGAAATTATGGAACATTGAGTGTAAATATTCAGCTGACTGATGAGGGTATGAAAAATCGTGAAGAAATCGTAAAAACTGTCATGCAATATATTCATTTGATTAAAAATCAAGGTGTGAATAAAAAATATTTTGCTGAAATTAAAACTTCATTAAATAATGAGTTTCAATTTTTAGAAAGGAGTGATGAGTTTAATTATGTATCATCTTTAAGTGCGGCAATGCAGGATTATCCAATTAATCATGTTATTGATTCAGGCTATTATTATCAGAAATTTGACGCCTATAAAATTAATGAAGTTTTAAATCAGTTAACACCTAAAAATTTGCGTATTTGGTATATCAGCAAACAAGAACCCACAGATTCACAAATGCATTTTTATGATGGAAAATATAAAATTGAAAGCATTTCATCCACAGAAATTGAATCATGGTCTAAGCCTTCTAAGTTTAGTCTTAGCTTGCCTGCTGTAAACACCTTGCTACCTGAAAATTTTGCCATTAAAACCAACAAAGACAACATGGATAAACCACAATTAGTTCGGGATAAAAATGGTATCAAGATTTGGCAATTCCCTAGCCATGATTTTAGCAACCAGCCTAAAGGCTCGTTACAAGTTTACTTCAACAATCCTAAAGCACAAACAGATATCAAAGCGAAAGTTCTGCTCTCTATTTGGTCTGATTTATTTAACTTAAACCAAACAGCGTTAATTACCGAAGCAAGTATTGCTGGTATGAATCTCAGTGTTATTCCATCCAATGGAATCATTTTAAATGTTTCTGGATTTACCGATAAACAACCTCAGTTATTGAGTAATGCTTTAGAGCTACTTCAGCCGAAGTTCGATGAGCAAGGCTTTGATCAAGCTATTGATCGGTATGTGAGAAATATTGCTAATCAAGGCAAACAATTCCCTGTTTCGCAAAGCTTTGGGAAATACCGTCAGGTTATTCAAACTGGTCAATATCAATCAGATGCACTGATTGATACAGCCAAGTCATTAAAGCCTGAAGATCTGACTAATCTAATAACAGAAGTACTTGAGCATAATCAAGTTCGAGTATTTGCTTTTGGTAATTATGGTGCACAGGATATTAGTGATATCACCAATAAGCTGGAAAATCATCAAGCAAATAATCATCAAACGACGGCTTATGCTCGTACTAAGATGTGGAAGCCTATTCCTGGGCAAGTTGTGGTGTATCAAGAAGATTTAAGCGTTGCTGATGTGGCCGTTATTGATTTGTATGTGAATCCAGAACCAGGATTTAAACAGAAAGCACGAGGTCAAATTTTGCAGCGCCACTTTAGTACATTTGCATCGGCAAAATTAAGAACCGAAGAACAGCTCGCTTATGCTGTAGGCGCATTTTCTGGCACGGTTGATGACTACGCTACACTAGGTTTATACATCCAAACCCCTGTCAAAGGGCCTAAAGAGATGCAACAAAGATTTGATCAGTTCAAAAAAGAATATCTTGTGGAATTAAATAAAATGACACCAGAAGCTTTTGAGCAATTAAAAAATAGCACTCTGATTAGCTTAAAAGAAAAACCCAAGAATTTAGAGGAAGAGGTCTCGCCATTCATTAATGATTGGTACAAAGAAAATTTCAATTTTGATAGTCGCCAACAATTGATTGATGAAGTTGAAAAAGTCACACTTTATGATGTTAAAAGTTTTTATCATGAGACCATGGAAAATCCTGAAGCGGCAAGATTGTCTGTACAATTAAGAGGAGCAAAATTTAAAGATAAACCCTATGCTACATTCAAGAATGAAACCCTAGTGAAGGATGTCGCAAAATTTCACAATGAAATGCACGTTCAATAGCATTTAAAAAAAGCCCCAATTATGCAAGGCGGTACACAAAGGTGTTGACATCTGTCTGTCAGCCCCTTTTCCTTTGTGCGTTCGGCAGGGCGCAATCACTCGGAGGTGAAAGTCCTTTACTCGCCGAGCCCCAAGAATGTCTCGCACAATATTTGCTGTCTTTTTCTTATTGGTCGATGGTGTTGGCTGGGAAACAGTAACCGTTCATTCTAGACCGTTGGTGTTGGCTGGGAGGTATTGTTGGCTGGTGTTGGCTGGTTGTTGGCTGGGACACACACTTTAACTGTTATCATCTTCTAAAACTTGTGCCTGATACTCTGTCACAATCCGCGATATATCCATATCAAAGACTTGGCGTTTTTCAAAACCGACTTCCTGATAGCGGTGCCCTTTGGGTAGCGAACGTCGGTCAATTTTTATGATTTCAATTTCATCTGGTTCATCAACTGGTCTTAATGTCGTGCCAACGTGACCGTTTTGACCACCAGTTTTTTTAGTCGATTTTTTTCGCGTGTTTTTAGGCGGCTTGTGATCGGTTGATGGTGGCTTGCTGCTATTCTTACTATTTAATCCCATCCGATTGGTGAGTAATTTGACAACCATTATCAGTATGTTAATCATCGACTTTAACGCAGGCGACAAGTTCTCCTCTTGCTTGA